>JBEKVE010000013.1:0-41577 GCA_049514335.1 Acidimicrobiales bacterium | reverse complement strand
TGTTGATGGCACCGCTCCGCCAGTAGCGCGCCTGGGAAGCGGCGTACTCCTGCAGGGACTTGCGGGTGAGGTTCTGCTCGGCCAGCACGGCCATGGCTGTCTGCGACGAGTTGAAGCCGTCGTAGAGCCACGGCCCCTTCTCCCGTGTCGGGGTGTCGATGTACTGCTCCTGAGCGCAGAACAGCGCCGAGTGCCTGCTCAGCTCGAACACGGCGTCGACCTCGGGCACCGACGACGTGAAGGTGCCGGCGTACTCGTCGGGCACGGCGCTGTGGCGGGTGAGCGCGACCACGTCGGAGGGGGCGAGCGTCTCCCCCGGGTCGTCGATCTGGAAATAGCGGAACCCGAGGTAGTCGAAGGGGTGGAACTCCTCCTCGCCGCCGCGCTGGACGTAGGAGTAGCGCATGTTGGTGTGCTGCGTGCCGTGCACCGTGGAGACCTGGCCGGGCAGACCCGGAAAGGGAACGCCGTCATCGGGTTCATCGAGCTCGTAGCCGGCCCGCATGGTGATGACGCGCCCCGCCACCCCGTGGTGGAAGGTCACGGTGGGGACCGCGGCGTAGACCTTCCCGAAGTCGACGACCACCGCCCCCGAGGAGAGCGTGGTGAGCGACACCGCCTGGACGGGCTCCTCCACGATGCGCGTGCGCACCGACACCAGGTGCGTCCACGGTGCGGTGCCGGCGGCGCCGAGGACCGTCGCCGGCACCCACCCGCCGTCGTCGAAGCCGGGGCTCTCCCATCCGACGGGAACGGCCGGGCCGTCGATGTTCTCGGTGTAGTCGACCTCGTCACCCTCGAGGTCGCGCTCGGTCCCCGGCAACCACGCCCCGTCGCGCACGAGCCACGTCCCGTCCGTGACGACGAGCTCCGTGGACCCGTCGGCGTGAAGGACCGACAGCTGCACGATGCACCCCGGGTGCCCGGCAGGGTGGCCCTTCGTGGCACCCTGCCAGCCGTACACGAGGGCGAGGGCGTTGGCGCCGCCGGCGCTCAGCAGGGCGGTGACGTCGAGGGTCTCGTAGTACTGGGCGTCGGGGTAGCAGTAGGCCTGGCCCTTGCCCGCCCGGGTGCCGTTCACGTACAGCTCGTACTGCTGGTCGCCCGACACGTAGGCGCGGGCCCGCACCACGGGCGCCGCCTCCACGGTGAATTCCTTGCGGGCGTAGGTGTACTGGTCGGGCTGCAGCGCCGTGGCCCGCCAGATCCAGCTCGCCTTCCAGTCCTCGTCGCGAAGCCCGGTGTCGAAGGACGCCACGGGGGCGAAGGGCCCGGGTCCCCCCGACACCGCCCAGGTCTGCACGGTCCACTCGTAGGTGGTGTCGGGAGCGAGTGCCGGGCCGCGGTAGGGCACGAAGGCCTGGGCGCTGCCCACCACCTGGCCGCTGTCCCACACGGCGCTCGAGGTGCCCGCGCCGGCACCGGCCAGCGACGGACGCGTCACCGTCAGCCGGTAGGCGCGCTGGACCGCACCGCGGCGGGCGTCGCCGACCTGCCAGGCGAAGAAGACGTCGGCCGGGTCGAGGCCGATGGGTGTGGGGAGGCCGTCGACGCTGAGCGCGGCCGGGCTCCCGGGGGGACCCGGCGCCTCCCGGTAGGGGGCGGTGGCCCGCGCCAGGCGGGTGGCGCTGTCGCCGGCTGGCGGGCGGCCCCCCGGCGAGGCGGTGGCGACCCCCGCCGCCGTGGCGAGGCCGCCGGCCAGGACCTGGCGCCGGCTGAAGGTGATGCGCTCGTCGCTCATGGCGTCAGATCGGCGGGCACGGGCTCGCCGCCGTCGAAGTACACCGACACCGCCGAGGGCACCACGTCGGTGAGGACCGGTCCGTAGCTGAGGATGAGCCGCGCGCTCGATCCGGGGGCGAGCACGAGGGGGGTGCGGCTGTCGTGGTCGGCGGAGTCACTGTCGACGGTGAGACCTTGGCCGTAGGTGATGGGGCACAGCGAGGTCCCGTACACCGGGTCGACGCCGCAGTCCGACGAGTAGCCGAGCGAGGCGGCGTTGGCGGTGCTCATGACGAACGACACGTCGTCGGCCAGGCCGCTCGTCAGGTCGTCGAAGTCCGACAGGGGCTCGGGTGCGGTGCCGACGTTCTTGACCGTGAGGTCGTCGGCCAGGAAGGTCTGGCCCGGGGCCGAGCTCCACAGGAACGAGTTGGTGGTGACGGCGATCGTGACCACCACCGGGGCGGCGGTCACCGCGAACGTGGAGCCCCCGCTGTCGCTCACCGTCACCGGCGCCGGGCCGGTCGAGGCGGTGAGCGTCCCCGACGGCGCGGGCGCCGACGGTGACGAGGGCGGCGTCGCCGGCCGGGGGGAGCCGGCTCCGGCGTGGGCACACGATGCCAGGACCGTCGCCAGGACGAGCGTCACGGCCACACCTGCGGGCGCCGGCGCCCCGGGCGCCCGGGACCCGGCACGTCCTTGACCGAACCGACGAGTGTGCAGGTCCACAAGATAGACAATCGCCGCCGGGCCCCGCCCTGGTCCGGGGGACGTGGTGCTGGCACCCGGGTCGGGACGCAGGCTGACCGCCTTGGCGCCCGGGTCCCGGTGCATCACACTGCGCAGGGGGCGACCGGGCGGAACCGACGAGCGGGGTGACGGGAAGGTGAGGGTGCGACCGTTGGGTGGGCCGTGACCGGGCGCGCGCTGCGGCTGGCTGTCTACCGCTTGCGGGCCACGGTCGGTCGACGACGCGGTGCCTACCTGGCACTGGTCCTCCTGGTGGGCGTGGTGGGGGGCGTGGCCATGGGGGCCATTGCCGGAGCCCGTCGCACCCAGTCCTCGTTCCCCGTCTACCTGGCCAGCACCAACCCGTCGGAGGTGCAGTTCTTCACCGAGTTCGCGCCGAGCACCAACATCGGCTATTCCGCCCGCGTCAACCGGGCCATCGCCCGGGTCCGGTACGTGGAGCGCTCCGCCGTCGTGGTCGGGTTCGACGGAACGTTGCAGCCGCTGCGGCCCCTGCCCATGAACGCCGTGCCGGGGGAGGCCCCCCCTTCCTTCGAGGGTGGCCTGAACGGGGAGTATCTCAGCATCGACCGCGTGAAGCTGCTGCGGGGGCGCATGGCCGATCCGCGCCGCATCGACGAGTTCGTCATGTCGGCAAGCGGCGCCCAGGAGTACGGGCTGCACATCGGGTCGACGCTGCCGCTCGGCTTCTTCACCGATACCCAGACGGCGTCGCCCACCTTCACCGGGTACCCCGGCGCCAAGCCCTATCTGGCCGTCGACATGAAGCTGGTGGGGATCATCGAGGCGAGCCAGCAGGTGATCCAGGACGACGACGCCGCGCTCGGCGACCAGCTGGCCGTGGTGACCCCGGCGCTCACCCGCCGCCTGGCCACCTGTTGCGCCTACTACTCCTACGTGGCCCTGCAGCTCGACGGCGGCTCCCGCCACCTTGCCGCCGTCGCCTCGGCGGTGGGGAAGATCCTGCCCAGCACGAGTCTCGGGCCCCCGGGCGGTGGACAGACCGATGGCCCCACGGTCGCCAAGGCGCAGCGGGTGGCCCGTCCCGTGTCCATCGCCTTCGGCGCCTTCGGCATCATCGCCGCGCTGGCCGCACTCGTGATCGGGGGCCTCGTCGTCTCCCGCATCACCCGCCGCAACGCCGGCGACGTGGCGGTGCTGCGCGCCCTGGGGGCGGGCCCGGCCATGACGGCGGCAGACGGGCTCGTCGGGATCCTCGGCGCCGTCGTCGCCGGGGCGGTCCTGGCCGTGGTGGTGGCGGTGGCGTTGTCGCCCCTGGCGCCGGTGGGAGCGGTCCGACCCGTCTATCCCGACCCCGGCATCGCCTTCGACTGGACCGTCCTCGCCGCCGGCTTCGGCGTGCTCGTGGTGGGTCTCGGTGCCGTCGCGGTGCTGAGCGTGTTCCGCGCCGCCCCACAGCGCGCCGTGGCCCGGCGGGGCGCGGCGGAGCGTGACTCGAGCGTGGCGCGTGCCGCCGCGGCCGTCGGGCTCCCCCCCGCGGCGGTGAGCGGCATCCGTTCGGCCCTGGGCGCCGGTGCGGGCCGCGACGCGGCGTCGGTGCGCTCCGCCGTGCTCGGCGCCGTGCTCGCCGTTCTCGTCATCGTGACGTCCGTCACCTTCGGTGCCAGCCTGAACGCCCTCGTGTCGCGCCCCGCCCTGTACGGCTGGAATTGGGACTACGCCATGCTGGCGGGCTTCTCGGGCGCCGAGGACATGCCCGCCGCCCAGACCGCGGCGCTGTTCGACCACGACCACGACCTCGCCCACTGGACCGGTGTGTACTTCGAGGACGTCGAGCTCGATGGCCAGTCGGCGCCGGCGCTGGCGCTCGATCCCAATGCCGCGGTGCAACCGGCACTTCTGTCCGGCCACCCGCTGCAGTCGGCCCGGCAGATCGTGCTCGGCTCCGCCACCCTGGCCCAGTTGCACAAGCACCTGGGCGACACCGTCATGGTCAACACCGGGGGGCGGGCGTCGATGGCGCTGCGGATCGTGGGGACGGCGACGATGCCCACCATCGGTGGCTCCGGTGATCCCGCGCTCCAGATGGGCACGGGAGCCGTCGTCTCGCCGTCGCTGTTCCCCCCCGCCGAGCTGAACCAGCAGGGAAGCCCCATCCCCGGGCCGAACGCCGTCTTCGTGACCGTCCGGCCCGGCGTGGCGCCGGCCAAGGCCCTGGCGTCGCTCCACCGCATCGACAGCGCCCTCGGTCACTCGGCTCTCGGTGAGGCCCCGCCGAGCGGTGTGGTGTCACTGCTGCGTCCAGCCGAGATCGCCGACTACCGCTCCGTCGGGTCCACGGCCTTCGTGCTCGCCGGGCTGCTGGGGGCGGGCGCACTGGGGGCGCTCGGCTTGACCCTGGTGGCGTCGGTCCGCCGCCGCCGGAGCGAGCTGGCGCTGTTGAAGGCGCTCGGGTTCACCGAGCGGCAGCTGGCGGCGACCGTCGTGTGGCAGTCCTCGGTGTCCGCCGCCATCGGCGTGATCGTCGGTCTCCCGCTCGGCATCGCCTTGGGGCGGTGGCTGTGGACGCTGTTCGCGCGGGGGATATCGGCTGTCCCCGACCCCACCGTCCCGGTGCTGTCCATGGTCCTGGTGGCGGTGGGAGCGCTGGTCTTCGCCAACCTCGTGGCCGCCGTTCCGGGGCGCATCGCGGCGCGCACCCCCACGGCCATCCTGTTGCGGGGGGAGTGAGGCCACCCGCTACGGCGAGCCCGGTGGCGACCGCACGGACCGTCACCACCCGGACCTCAGTTCCGCCGCAGCAACCGCCGGCGCGGTCGGACCACCTCCGCCGTGACGGAGGGGGGAACGCGCGTCGGCCACCAGAAGCGGGCGCCGGCATCGGCCACGAGCATCGGGACCAGGACCGTGCGCACCAGGAAGGTGTCGGCCAGGACGCCGATGGCGACGATGATGCCGATCTCGCGCGACGCCACGATGGGGAGGACGGCGAGGACCGAGAACGTCCCCGCCAAGATGAGGCCTGCCGACGTGAGCACCCCGCCGGTGCTCGCCACCCCGGTGCGTACCCCCTCCGTGACCCCGTGGCGCAGTACCTCCTCCCGGATCCTCGTGAGGAGGAAGATGTTGTAGTCGACCCCCAAGGCGACGAGGAAGACGAAGGTGAGCAGAGGAACGGTCGGATCGATGCCGGGCAGGTTGAGGAGAGGCACGAAGATGGCCGACCCCAGACCCAGGGCGGCGGCGAAGGTCACCACCACCGCCGCCACCAGCAGGACCGGTCCGAGCACGGCCCTGAGCACGAGCCACAGCACGAGCAGCACCACCGCCAGGGCGCTCGGAACGATGAACACCGTGTCGTGGTGCGACGCGTCGGCCGTGTCGAGGTCCTCGGCGGTCTGACCCCCGATCACGACGTGCCCGGGGGCGACATCGGCGGCGGCGGCGCGAAGTGCTCGGACGGCGGCGAACCCCGGGGCCCCAGTGGGTTTCACCGACAGGATGAGGTCGAAGCGCGCCATGCCGTCGGCGTGCTCGGCCTGCCCCTCGGTGGCGGTGACCGGGAGCGCCGACAGGGCGTGGCGGACAGCGGGGAGGTACGACGCGTCGGTGACGATGACGTCGACGGGCGATACCTCGCCGGGCGGGAGGTTCCCCTCGAGGAGGGCGTAGCCCTGCACCGACGGCGCCGAGGCCGACAGCTCGTTCAGCGACGACACGTTGGTGTTGACCGTGATCAGCGCCACCGCGGCACCGCCCAGGAGCACGAATCCCGACACCCAGACCGGCCGCTGGCCCCGGCTCACCATGCGGCCCAGCCGGGCCCACACCCCCCGTTGCACGAACTCGGGCGCGTGGCGGGGAACGGCGGGCCAGAACACGCCGCGCCCCATGACGAGGAGCAACGCCGGGTAGGCCCCGAGCACCGCCACCGCCGCGCACAGCACGCCCACGATGCCGACGACGCCGAAGTCCGCCGTCAAGGTGAGTTGGGCCGGGAGCAGGCACGCCAGGGTGGCCGCCACCGTGGCAGCCGAGGCGGCGATGGCGGGCGCGGCGCGCCGCCAGGCCACCATCATGGCCACACGGTGCTCGCTGTGGCGGCGCAGCTCCTCGCGGTAGCGGGCGGTGAGCAGCAAGGCGTAGTCCGTCCCCGCACCGAACACGATCACGGTCACGAGCGCCGTGCTCTGTCCGTTCACGGTGACACCGGCGCGCGCCACGCCGTAGATCACGGCTTGGGCCATGGCCTCGGCGATGCCCACGCAGGCGACGGGGACCACCCACAGCACGGGGCTTCTGTACGTGGCCGCCAACAGCACCACCACGAGCCCGGCCGTGGCCACGAGGAGCAAGAGGCTCGCCCCTGAGAAGGCGCCGAGCAGGTCGGCCTGGATGGCCGCCTCGCCCGTCACGCGTATCTCGAGGCCCCCGCTGCCGTCACCGACGGCGGCTCGCATCAGGGTGAGCGTGTGTTCCACGGCGAGCTCCCCGCCCGGGACGGGCACGGTGATCACCGCCACCTTGCCGTCGGGCGCAGCAGCGACGCCCGACGGGCTGCCGATGTCCCGTCCCAGCCGGCTGACGAGCGTGCTCCGCTCCTCGTCCACGCGGGCCAGGTCGTGCGCAGTGAGTCCCGAGCCCCGGAAGAAGACCACCTCGGCCTGCAGGGCCCGGCCCGACGGGAACCGCTGGTCGAGCTGCAGCGCTCGGGTCGAGGCGGCACCGGCGGGGAGGAACTCGGTGAGGCGGCTGGTCTCGACCGATCCCAGCTTGGCGGCGAAGGGAAAGGCGGCGGCGACCACCGCCAACCAGAAGGTGACACCCACCCAGCTGGCCAGGCGCCCCGTGACCAACGTGGCCAGGCCGGCCAGGCGCGGGTGGCCGGTCGGCTCGAGGTCGGCGGGCATCGGCCCGAGCATGGCACGGGCCCCGCCCGGGTGTCAGTCCCGACCGGCGTCAGCAGTGCCCGGCGTCAGCAGTGCCCGGCGTCAGCAGTGCCCGGCCGTGATCGTCACGGTGACGTCGCCGGCGGACGGATCGTTGTCGACGTCGACGAAGGATGCACCCGGCGCCGACACGACGTGGGCACCTGTGGCGACGGCGCAGTAGCCCGCCGGGTAGTGCATGGACACGGGCACGGAGATGACCGTGGGCTCGGTGATACGGGGATCGGCCCGGTACGCCAGGGTGAAGCGGCCGGTGGTGGGGTCGAACGACGTGGCCGTGGGCTGTCCGGCGATCGCCGACGCGTAGGTGCGCGACAGCACCTGGAGCATGGCGGGGGTGGGTGGGGTCGGTGGCCACAGCCCCGAGTCGTGCGAGCCGGTCGGGTCGTCGTAGTCGAGCCACTGCCAGTAGATCCACCCTGTGAGATGGCTGTCGGCGTCGGCGGTGATCCGCCCCAGGTCGGACGCGTCGGTGGTGGCGCCGAACTCGGTGAGGAGCCAGGCCGGACCTCCGGGCTGCTCGGTGGTGGCGTCGCGGGCCCGTTGGGTGGCGTGCTCGTCGAACACCACGTTCTCGGTCGGGCCGCACACCGCCGCGTAGGTGGGCGGTTCGGGACCGTTCGGCACGTGGAGGAAGCAGTAGTCGTGGAAGTTGAGCACCAGGCGGGGGAAGGGCATGGGGCCGATGTGGTTGACCGGCCCTGAATCGGTGGCGTAGTTGCCCTCGTAGAAGACGAGATGGTTGGGATCGGCGGCCTCGATGCGGGGGATGACGCCGACCTCGGGGTCGTCGGCCGGGCACGAGATCCTGGCTCCAGCCTGATTCACCCCCGGATGGGCCCGGCCGGCATAGAAGCACTGCAGCTCGGCGTCGAACTGCACCCCGGTGCCGGTGGGTGGCACGCCTGGCCCGTAGGGCTCGTTGAAAGGGTCGTAGCCGATGACCCACGGATTGTCCCGGAAGTGCGCCGCCACCCGCGCCCACAGATCGTCGAACTGACCCTGTAGGTCTCCGACCACGTTGTTGTCCCAGAAGTGCGAGTAGGCGGCAACCACGCCCGGGCCGTGCAGGTTGACACTCCAGTCGGGGACGTTCAGCTTGGGGGCCGGTCTCGCTCCGTCGGTGCACACCGCCCAGTCGGGAGCCCCCTCGCCCCCGAACACCTCGTTGTAGACGTCCTGGTGCATGTCGATGAGCGAGTAGATGCCGTAGCTGCCGAGCAGCGCCACGGTGGCGTCGAGCCGTTGGAGGTATGCGTCGAACACCGCCGCGTCGAACTGGCCGGCGCCTGATCCCCGGGGCTTGCCGGGCGCGCAGATGGCGGGGTCGTTCAGGGGTGCGGTGCCCGGCTCGAGCCCCTTCCAGATGATGCCCAGACGCACCACGTCGAAGCCGAGCGAAGCCATGCGCTGCACCTCGGGAAGCGTCAGGACGTTGGGCCCGGTGCCGCTCACCGTCACCTCGAAGGGGGGCACCTTGTACACGAGGTCCACGCCGTGCATGAGCACGGCCCGGCCGTAGCGGTCCTGGAGATCGGCCCCTCCGGGGGAGCTGAGTGGCCCGGCCGGCCCGGTCGCCGGGTCAGCGGCCAGCGGGATCGACGTGGCAGGGACAGTCGTCGTGGGCGACGTCGTCGCACCGGCCGGTGTCGACGAGGTGGTGCTGTGCCCGCCCGCCGTGGTCGCTCCCGAGCACGCCGCCAGGAGCGACAGCGCCATGACCACGAGCACGGCTCTCGGTGTGGCTGGCATCGCGCGCACGCCCACCCCCTTCGCGCCGAAACGCTAGCCCGGCGCGCATGTGGCATCACTGGCCGACGCGCTCCACTGCGCTAGGAAACAGGGACGGACGACCCCGGAGGAACGATGCTGGCGCGCTGCACCCGTTTGCTGTGCCCGATTGTCGCAGTCATGACCCTGGCGGCGTGGCAGCTCGTCACGGCGACGCAGGCCGGGGCGGTGACGGGCCCGGCGCCGTCGTGCTCGGCCGGGACGTGCACGGTGACGTTCCACTACGCGGCGGGGGGTCAGTCCTGGACGGTGCCGACAGGAGTGGGCACCGAGACCCTCACGCTGTATGGGGCCAAGGGCGGCACCACCGACGTATCGGTGCCGGGTGGGCTCGGCGCCAAGGTGACCGGGACGCTGCAGATCGCGGCGGGGACGAGCGTGCTGCTCACGACGGGGGGAGCGGGCGGGTTCAACGTCGCCGGGAGCAACGGAGGGTCCGCGGGTGAGGGCGACTCCGGCGGCGGCGGGGGCGCCACCGACGTCCGGGTCGGGGGTTCCGGTCTGGCCCAGCGCGTCCTGGTGGCCGGTGGCGGTGGCGGTGCCGGCTTCGGAGGCATTGACGAGAACGGCGAGACGTTCGTGAACGGCGGTACGGGTGGGAACGCCGACGGGGCGGGGGGCGCCGGTCAGGCGCTCCCCACCACGGCCGAGGGCGCCACGTTGCACGGTGGGTCGCCGGCGGCGGGGGCCACAGGGTCGGCAGGGGGCGCCGGCGGCGCGGGCAGCACGGTGACGGGATCGGACCACGGGAACTGCGAGAGTGACTCGAGCATTCCCGCCGACGCTTCCGCCGGGGAGGTCGGAGGCACCGGGACGCCGGGGACCGGCGGCGTGGGGGGCTACTACGGCGGCGGTGGGGGCGGGGGCGGCTACTACGGCGGCGGTGGCGGCGGGGGCGACGCCTCGGACTCGTGCGGGGCAGACTCGGGTGCCGGCGGCGGTGGCGGGGGCTCGTCCTACGTGGGCAGCGCCACCGGGGCGTCGATCACAGACGGGGTGGCTGCCCCGGGCGACGCTCCCAACGGCGAGATCGTGGTGCAGTACGCCGATCCTTTGGCCATGGCGACCCCGTCGTACGGCGTGGTCCCGGGCACGACCCTGTCGGTGGCCGCACCTGGCGCCCTGAAGGGCGCCACCGTCCCCAGTGGCGATGCGCTCACCCTCCAGGTCCTGGCGCAACCCACCCACGGCAGCCTGACGCTGCACGACGACGGCTCGTTCTCCTACACCCCGGCAGCGGGCTACACCGGCTCGGACTCCTTCACCTTCGAGGCCAGCGACGCAGCCGGCGACATGGCCGACGGGTCGGTGTCGCTCACCCCGCAGTCACCTGGCTACGTGGAGGTCGGCGCCAACGGCGCGGTGTTCGCCTACGGCACGTCGTATCTGGGCGGTGCCAACGCCATCACCGGCGGGCCGGGCACCACCATCACCGGCGTCACCGCCATGCCGGACGGGGGCTACGTGGAGGTCGGCGCCAACGGCGCGGTGTTCGCCTACGGCACGTCGTATCTGGGCGGTGCCAACGCCATCACCGGCGGGCCGGGCACCACCATCACCGGCGTGGCGGGCTGATCCCGCTCGGTCCCGTCGTCGGAGGTCGGGTGGCTGGGGGCGACCCTGATCAGCCGGGCTCGTGCTCGAGGCCGGCCGGGGTGAGACCCCGGTAGGCATCGTTGGGGGAGAGCTCCCCCCGGATGACGCGGTCGATGGCGCTGCAGATGGGCAGGTCGAGCCCGTGGCGCTTGGCCAGGGTGAGCACGAGCACAGCGGTGTTCACCCCTTCGGCCACCATGTGCATGTCGGCCAGGATGTCCTCGAGCCGGCGCCCGAGGCCCAGTTGCTCGCCCACGGCGCGGTTGCGGCTGTAGGGGCTCATGCACGTCACGATGAGGTCCCCCATGCCGGCCAGCCCGGCGAAGGTGGTGGGTTGCGCACCGAGGGCCGTGCCCAGGCGCGTCAGCTCCGCCAGCCCACGCGCCATGACGGCGGCCCGCGTGTTGTCCCCCACGCCCAGGCCCTGGCCGATACCCGCCGCGATGGCGATGACGTTCTTGAGCGCGCCGCCGATCTCGCACCCGACCACGTCCTGGTTCATGTACACACGGAAGACGCCCCGTTGCACGACCTTCTGGATGGTGCTCGCCACCGCCAGGTCCTCGGTGGCCACCACGGTGGCGGCGGCCTGGCCGCTCATGATCTCGCGGGCGATGTTGGGCCCGGTGAGAGCGGCGGCGGGGTGATCGGGCAGCACCTGCTTGATGACCTCGGTCATGCGCAGGAAGGTCTCGCGCTCGAGTCCCTTGGACAGGCTCACCACGGGGATCCACGGCCGGATGTGAGAAGCGGCCTCCTCGAGCACGCTGCGGAAGCCCGATGTGGGCACGCCCACCACCACCAGGTCGGCGGCCGCCAGGGCCTCCGCCAGGTCCGCCGTCGCGGCCAGCTCGGACGGCAGGCGGAAATCGGGCAGATACGCGTGGTTGGTGTGGTCGCGCTGCACCTCCTCGGCCACCTCGGCGCTGCGGGCCCACAGCACGGTGGGGTGGCGCGGGGCCACGAGCGATGCCACCGTCGTGCCCCAGGATCCCGCTCCGAGCACGGTCACCTTCATGGCCGCACCTCGCCCGTCGCCTGTGGTGAGACCCGGGCGGCGTTCCAGCGTTCCAGCTGGTGGCGGAGCCAGCCGCTCGCCCAGAAATTGGCGTCGGCCCCGCCGTCGAGGAGCGCCTGGTGGGCGTCGACCATCACGGTCACCGCCCCGTCGTGAACGGGCCGATGGCGCAGCACCGCCTCGGCCAGGTGCACGGCCACCACCGGCCGGCCGGCGTCGAGCACGGCCCGGGCCCGGGCAACCACCGCGTCGGGCCCCGACACCTCGACCAGCTCCCCGAGCGCATCGGCTGGCTCAACCGGGTAGAGCTCGGTGGTGGAGCGGAGGTGGAACCATCCCATGTACGTCTCCCAGATCGTCCGCACGCCCCAGGGAACCGTGCCGTACCCCTCGCCCACGCGCAGCGCCGCCGGGAGCCGGATCTCGCCCATCAACGTGGTCACGTCCTTCCCTTCGTTCATGCCCTCCAGCGTGTGGCGGTGCACGTAGTCCACCGCATCGTGCAGGCGGGCCAGCGCCGCGTCGATGAGATCGTCGCCCACGATCGGCTCGTGGCGACCGGTGACGAGCATCGCCGGCCGTAGCGCGCGCAGTGTGCGAAGCGAGGCGAGGTAGGGCTCGACCATGCGGTACCGGTCGCCGCGCAGGGTGTTGAGGTTGGGGAAGTGGGGGAACAGCGGGCCCATCAGGTTGCTCACCAGGCAGATGCGGTGCTGGGGCACCCACACCACACAGCTGTCGACCGTCTCGCCCCCGGGAGTGGCGACGAGCTCGAGGTCGAGGTCGCCAACCTGGAGCTCGAACCGGTCCTCGAAGGTCACGTCGGGTACGGGCGCGTCCTGGCGCATGGGGACGCCGGGGTTGGCCGCCGCGATCTCCCGGGCCCGGCGGCCGCTCACGTCGAACCAGATCGCCGCCGTCCGCAGGCGCAACGCGGCGATGCGGGCGTCGTCGTGCTGGCAGGCCTGGTTGTCGTGCTGGGCGATGTACCGGGTGCCTTCGTCGCGGAACAGCGCCACCCCGCCGACGTGGTCGACGTGCGCCTGGGTGGTCACGACGTAGGGCGTGGGACCCGGGCACACGGCGTCGAACACCCGCTTGTGATGGGGGGCCTCGTAGCCGAGGCCCGTGTTCACCACCACGCGGCCCGCTCCCGTGACGAGCATGTACGCCGCGGTGGTGCCGCCCGAGCGGTACAGGAACGGGGTGATGGGGTGGGCCGGGTCGTCGTAGACGGGGACGAGCAGCTCCTTGCCGGGCCGCTCGTCGATGAGCCGGTCGACGTCGTCATCGGTGCTCACGTCACCTCCACCTCCACCTCCACGGCATCCTGGTAGAAGCCGAAGTGCCGGCGCACCTCCTGCGGCTCGGTGCCGAAATCGGCCCGTAGGTCGTAGACGACGCGCCCTTCGCTGCCCCGGGCGTGGTCGGCGCGGTAGCGGTCCATGGCGGCACGCGCCTCGTCGGTGAGCGCCAGGTCGGCGGTTTCGTAGATGCGGGCCACGGTGGCGGCCTCGTCCGCCATGAACTCGTGGAACAGCACGTCCGCCCGGCGCTGCGAGGGGACGAGGTGGCGGTCGCGCAGCGACGCTTCGAGCAGGCGCCGGATCCGGTCGGTCCAGTAGGCGAGGTAGAAGTCGGGCTCGGGCGTCCGGTAGCTGAGGCGTGCCGCGTAGGCCGTCATGGTCGCTGCCGATTGCACCACCGACACCGGGTCACGGTGGGTGACGACGACGGTGGCGTCGGGGAAGGTGGCGAGCAGCGGGCCGAGCTGCTCGAGATGCTGGGGTGACTTGAGCACCCAGCGCTCGCCGGGCCGGCGCCACTGCAGGATCTGGAGCACCGTCTTCAGGTAGGCGTAATGCGGCGTCTGGTCGTGTGCCAGGTAGGCGTCGCGCCAGCCCGGGGCGCGGGCCACCCATTCGAGCTGGTAGCTCGAGAAGTCGGGCAGCTGGAGCTCGAGCTCCTCGTGCACATGGTCGGGGTGCATGGGGTGCATGGCGGAGAGGTGGGGCAGCATCGCCTCCATGCCCCGCCACGCCTCCTCGGCCCGCCGGTGGCGGGGGTCGGCACCGTCGGCGGCGGGTTCCTCCCGAGGATCGGGCACCGGCTCGTAGCTCTCCCACAGCGGGAGTGAGCGCAGGCGGCTGTCGGCGGCGATGAGGTTGACGAGGTGCGTGGTACCGGAGCGGGGGAGGCCCACGACGATGATGGGGGCGGCGATCTCCACATCGAGGATCTCGGGATGTCGCTCCAGGAGCTGGCGGATGCGCAGCCGGTTCGAGGCGTAGCGCACACAGTCCCTGTACAGCATGACCCGTCCCAGCCCGGTCCGGTCGGGGTCGCCACCCACCTCCCACAGCCATTGCCCCAGCCTGGTCCGGAAGTCGTCGGGCCCGAAGTCGTCGAGACCGGTGCGCGCCGTCGCCGCGTCGAGCACGGCGTCGACGGTGAGCACCACGGCGTGGTGCTCACCGTGCTCGAGGGCCAGGCGCTGCAGGTCGGTGAGGACCGGCGCCCGTAGGTCGTCCACGCGGATGCGGGTGCCGGTGGTCATCCCTGCACCGAGAACCCGCCGTCGACGGGCAGCGTCTGGCCCGTGACGTAACGCGCCGCCGGGCTGGCCAGGAACAGCACCACGGGTGCCACGTCGGCCGGCGCGCCCAGGCGACCCATGGGGGTGCGCTGCAGGATGGGCCCGGTCAGCGTGTCGAACGCCAGCATGGGGGCGGTCATGTTCGACTCGATGACGCCGGGTGCCACCGCGTTCACCCTGATGCCGCGCCGGGCCCACGCCACCGCCAGGGTCTTGGTCATCTGCACCACACCGGCCTTCGCCGCGCCGTAGGCGGGGACGAACTCGATGCCGAAGAAGCTCGACATCGAACCGAGGTTCACGACGCTGCCACCACCGTCGATGCCGCTCGCCTGCAACTGCGGTCGGAAGGCCGACGCCATGCGGAAGGCGGCGAAGAGGTTGACCGCCACCACCTCCTCGAACACCTCGACGTCGTACTCGCTGCGCCCGCCGGGCAGGTTCTGGCCGGCGTTGTTGACGAGCACGTCGAGGCTCGGCGTGGCCGCCGCCACCCGGGCCACGGCCTCGGGGTCCGGGAACCGGCACTGGTGGTAGGTCAACCCGCTCAGGTCGTGGTCATAGTCGTCGGGTGACGCCTGGGTGCCGGTGATGGCCACGCGCGCCCCGGCGTCACGGAAGGCGGTGGCGATACCCAGGCCGATGCCGTTCGAGCCCCCCGTGACGAGGACGTCGGTGCCGGAGAAGTCGAACGTGACGCCTACCACACCGCCTCCCACCGGCCCGATGCGGCCGAGCGGTACACGGCCAGCGCGGCCCGCACCTCGCCCACGGCGTAGGCGGCGTCGCACGGCGGGACCACGCCGTCGAGGACGGCCGCCTCGAAGGCGGCCATCTGCCGCTCGTAGCTGTGCAGGTACCCGCCCTGGCCCACGACCGTGCCCCGGGGTTCCGAGCCGTCGTAGAGCTTCACCCTCCCGAGGACGTCGATGACGATCTCGCCGTGGGTGCCGGTCACCTGGAACAGCGGCAGAGGTGCGGTGGGCCCCGGGGACAGTACGACGTCGAAGCTCGCCACCACGCCGGACTCGAAGCGGCACAGGGCCCGGCACAGCGACTCCCCTTCCATGGCGGGAAATGGATGACCGGTCACAGCCACGATCTCCGACAGCTCGCCCAGCCACATGCGCAGGGGGCGCATCCAGTGCGAGCCGGTGTCGATGGCCACGCCACCACCGGCCGCGGACAGCGAGAAGCGCCAGTTGCCGGGCCCTGCGAACTCGTCCATGGGTGGGGCGCAGTGCCAGGCGCGAGCCGTGATCACCTCACCCACGGCCCCCTCGTGCACGAGGTCGCGCGTCATGACGACCTCGGGCCAGTACTGGGCGTTCTCGGCCACGAGGAACAGCACCGGGGACAGGCGGGCGGCGGCCAGGATCCGCTCGCACGCCTCGACGGTCGGCGCCAGCGGCTTCTCCAGCAGGACGTGCTTGCCGGCCGCCACGGCCGCCAAGGCAAGCTCCTCGTGCAGGTGGTGGGGGACCATGATCAGCGCGGCGTCGAAGCAGTCCCCCGCCAGCGCCTCCGCCAACGACCCGAAGGGCGCGGCGCCGGTCTCCTCGGCCATGGCCCGGCGCCGCGCCGCGTCCACGTCGACGGCGGCCACGACGTCGGTGCGCGCCGCGGCGGCACGCAGCGCCCGCAGGTGCCACCACGCAATCGCCCCGCATCCGACGAACGCCAGCCGGAGACGGCGTTCAGCACCGGGAGCGACCATGGGGGGCTACCCTACGTGCGCCCTATGCAACCTGCACACGAGTCCGCGCCGAGCCCGTCACCGCTCCCCGGACCGGTCCGGCAGAACGGGTACGTCGTGCGCGACCTCGATGGCGCCATCGAGGCCTGGCTGGCCGCCGGTGTGGGCCCGTGGCTCATCCTGCCCTCGATGAAGCAGACGGGATCGCTGTATCGCGGGGAGCCGACGGAGCCTCGCGTGACGATCGGCTTCGCCAATTCCGGTGAGCTGCAGATCGAGCTGATCATGCAGGAAGACGACTCGCCCAGCATCTACCGCGAGTTCCTCGACGCCGGCCATGAAGGGTTCCACCACCTGGCCTGGTGGGCCGAGGACTTCGACGCCGTGACGAGCGCTGTTTCTGCGTCGTGGCCCGTGGTGCACGAGGGCAACGCCGGAGGAGTGGCTCGATTCGCCTACTACGACACCGGCGGGGTGACGTGCACCGTGGTCGAGCTCATGGAGCTGACCGACGCCACTCGCTGGCTCGTCTCCACGGTGCGCGACGCGGCGCTCGGGTGGGACGGCTCGGAGCCGGTCCGCAGCCTGTTCTGAGTCCCGACCTCACGAGGTGGCGATGGTCACCTTGAGCATGCGGTGGATGACCTTGGGGGGGACGCCGTTGGCGGAGGGGTTGGAGTTGCCGTCGGCGTTGATCTGGTTCACGACGCTCATCCCTGACGTCACCTGTCCGAACAGCGTGTAACTGGCCGGGAGGTCGGTCCCCTCGGAGCCGGTCACGATGAAGAACTGGCTCCCGTTGGTGTTGGGTCCGGCGTTGGCCATGGCCACCGATCCCACCGGGTACTGGGGATTGGCCGCCTTGGGGAGCTCGTCGGCGAACTCGTACCCGGGGCCGCCGGTGCCGGTGCCGGTGGGGTCACCGGTCTGGTCCATGAACCCGGGGATGACGCGATGGAAGATCACGCAGTTGTAGAAGCTCTGATTGGCGAGGAAGACGAAATTGTTGACCGTGATCGGTGCCTGGGACGGATCGAGGGTGATCACGAACGTCCCCACGTCGGTGAGGACGGTGGCGGTGTAGGTCTTGGTCTTGTCGATCGCCATGGCAGGTGGCGAGGACCAGTGCGGCTTGGTCAGCGTGGCGGTCGGGCTCGACGCACAGCCGGCGGCGACGGCGGCGCTGTCGGCCTGGGTCTGCGCGGCGTTGGTGGTCGTGGTGGTGCTGGCCGGGCTGCCGGCCGGAGGTGCCGTCGGGGTACCGTTCGAGGCCACAGGGCTCGGGCTCGACCCGCACGCACCGAGGAGCAGCGCGGCCAAGACGCCAAGTCCGAGGACTGCGGATGCCGTGCGCCATGAGCGCGTCTGGCGATGGGCTGCGGGCTTCCCGTTCACGGCGAGGCTCCTCCGGAGGGCGAGATCTGGTGTGCAGCCGGATGTTAGGGCACGCTCCGACGCCAGCAGGTGCCGCACCCCGCGTCGGCCCGGGTGGCAACCGATAGCCTCCCACCGTGCCGGACCCCGAACCCTCCCCCGAACCCGAGGCCGTGCGGCTCTACGCCGTCTATCTCGGGGGTGACCCCGCCCCGGGCCGACTGGGCGAGGACCACGAGGTGGTGATGGTGGTGGCGCCCTCGGTCCGCCTCGCCCGCCAGGCGGCGCGCCAGAAGTGGGGGGCGGCGACGCGCCCCCATGTCGACGCGGTGCAGGTGGTGCAGGTGGTGGACGGCTACCGCATCACCCTCGTAGCGACCGGGGAACCGGACTCGGTGGAGATCGACGTCACCTACGAGCCCCCCGAGGCCTGAGCGCCCTCCGGGCTGCGGGCAGGCGCGTCGCCTACCATCCGGCCGGCCGCCCATCCCGGGCGGCTGGACGGTCGTGCCGGGCGGTGCAGCACAGCGCCGGTCGCCACGACGCGGCAAGGAGATGGCCATGCCCGGCAGGTCGATCACATCGTCGAACCCGGCGCCGCGGCGCGTGAGCGGGGCCGTCGCCGTCGTTCTGGGTGTGGCGCTGGCGTCGCTGGCCCTCGCCGCGTGCGGTGGATCGACGCCCAGCTCGAGCGCCACCACCGCCACGACGTCCGCATCGGGAGGCGCCACGACCTCGCCGCCCACCACCACGTCGCCGAGCGGTGCCGCGTCATCGACCGCCAGCAGGCTGGCCACGTTGTCGCAGTCTCTGCAGAACGCGGAGACGGCGCCGTTCAAGGCGACCTACAGCGCCACCGACAGCGGGAAGACCGAGACGATCACCTTCGAGCAGGATCCGCCCAAGCTCGCTTTTGTGACCACCGGGGGCGAAGTCATCGACACCGGCACGGCGACGTACTTCTGCTCGACGGCGGCACCGGCCACGTGCCTGTCGTCGTCGACGGAGGACCCGCTGTCGTCATTGCTCGACGTCCTGAGCCCGAAGACCGCTGTCGCCTCGCTCCAGGCGGCCCAGTCGGCTCTGGCCGCCAAGACGGCCGGCTACGACGCCACGTTCTCGTCACAGACATTCGCCGGGCAGGCGGCGACGTGCGTGACCATCGCTGCGTCCGCCGGATCCGAGAAGGTGTGCGTCACCGGGACCGGCCAGCTCGCCTACGTGAGCACGTCGCCGTCGCAGGTGTTCGAGTTGACGAGCTACTCGGGCAGCGTTGATGCATCGGACTTCGCCCTGCCGGCGGGGGCCACGATCGAGACGGTTCCGGCGGGCTGAGCGGGCGCCGCTCTTCCCGGCTGACGCCGGGACGCCCGCGCATGCGGGGCACGGTGGGGTGTCAGCACCCCCGGCCAAAGGGACGATGCCACCCTTGCCGCCGGACCCGTCCGTGCGCACGATGATCGGCAATGGTCGAAACAAGCGCATCGCCCGCCGAGGACACCACAGCCGTCGCCGGATGGCGGGTGGGCCTCGACCGTGTCTACGCCCACCTCACCGGGCTCTTCGCTTTAGGGGTGCTAGCCCAGGTGTTCCTGGCCGGCGTGGGCGTGTTCGGCGATCACGTCCGCCAGGTGGCCAACGCCGCCAGCTTCGACCCCCACCGTGCCCTGGGCACGGTGCTCGGTGTCGTCGCCGTCGTGCTGTTCGTGATGGTGGCGCTGGCCCGTCCCGGTCGGAGCGCAGTCATCGGTGCACTGGCGCTGGCCGTGCTCACCCTGGCCGCCCAACCTCTGCTGGCCAACGCCGGCGACAACAACAAGTGGGTGGGTGGGTTCCACGCCCTCGACGGCATGCTGATCCTCATCCTGTCGCTGTGGGTGGCAGGCACGTCGCACCGTCGCCAGGCGGCCCGCCGCCGGGCCTGAGCGAACCCCTAACCCTCGGACAAGACGGTGGCCGACGGAAGAACCAGGCCGTCCACGGTGATCCGGTCCCCGGGCGTGGAGGGTGTGAGCGTGGCCAGCTGGGGACGACCACTCCGCCGCTAGCGGCGTGCCGGGTCCGGTGGCCGGGTCGTACCCCGGGCCAGAGCCGCAGTCGGCTCCGGCGCAACGACGAGTGAGTCGTCATCCCTGGCGATGACGTCGGTCGGCGCGTTGCCGGAGCCGTTCCCGGCCGCCGATGCGTCCGGGACCGATCGGGCCCCTTATGTCCCGGAGTCCCTGAGGCCGCGCTGTCCTGACGAGCCCGACCCGGTCGACGCCCCCGGGGGATCGATGATGCGAATGCCCCCCCGTACGCCCAGCAGCTCGGCCTCCCTCCTGCACAGCTCCCCGTAGGCCGCCGCTTCCTGGGGTCGAAAACCGCCGAGGCGCCGCATGTCGTCCATGACGTCCAGGCGGTGCCGGACCCCGGCCAGGTCCTCGCCCTGTTCGTCGTGGCGTGTTGGCATCACTCCTCCTATCGGCGCGGGAGACCGTGCCACTAGGGTCGAAGGTCAGACCCTGGACCGATGAATTCCCGGTTCGCGTCCCGTCGGAACGCTGATGCCAAGCCCCGGACTCTCCAAAGA
Source organism: Acidimicrobiales bacterium (assembly GCA_049514335.1). Lineage (GTDB taxonomy): Bacteria > Actinomycetota > Acidimicrobiia > Acidimicrobiales > UBA8190 > JBEKVE01. The sequence continues at coordinate 21,552 of JBEKVE010000013.1, read as the reverse complement.
CCGCCTCGACCACCTCGACGACCTCATGGCAGGCCACGTGGGCGGTGGCGCCGTGCCCGGTGCCGTATGGGCCGTGAGCCGGCGGGGCGAGGCCCACGTCGACGCCGCCGGGGACGACGCGCTCCATGGTGGTCGGCGCGTCAGGCCCGACACCATCTTTCGCATCTCGTCGATGTCCAAGCCGGTCACCGCCGTGGCCACGATGATCCTCCTGGAGGAGTGCGTCCTACGCCTGGACGACCCCGTTGAGGACTTCCTGCCCGAGCTGGCCGACCGGCGGGTGGTCCGGCACATCGACGGGCCCGTCGACGACACCGTCCCCGCTCGGCGTCCCGTCACCGTCAACGACCTCCTCACATTCCGGCTCGGCTTCGGGGGCTACTTCGGGCCCAGTCCCATCAACGAGCTCGCCGCATCCCTCGAGCTCAGCGTGGGACCGCCCCAGCCGGCCCTTCCGCCCGAGCCCGACGAGTGGATGCGTCGCTTCGGGACGCTCCCGCTCATGGCCCAACCGGGGGAGCGCTGGCTCTACCACACCGGTTCCGACATCCTCGGGGTGCTCATCGCCCGTGCCTCGGGGCAGCCCTTCGACGTCTTCCTGCGGGAGCGGGTGTTCGGGCCCCTCGGCATGACGGACACGGGCTTCTTCGTGCCGCCCGCCGACATCGGTCGGTTCAGCACCCTGTACAGCACCGATCCGGGCACCGGTGCGCTGACGGTCTTCGACGAACCGACAGGCCAGTGGAGCACCCCGCCGGCGTTCCCGTCGGGTGGGGCGGGGCTCGTGTCCACCGTCACCGACTATCTGGCCTTCGCCCACGTGCTGCTGCGGGGTGGCGCGCCACTGCTGGCGCGCCCCAGTGTCGAGACCATGACGATGGATCATCTGACGCCCGCCCAGAAAGCCGTGTCGGGCTTCTTCCCCGACGACTTCGACGCCCGGGGCTGGGGCTTCGGGGTGAGCGTGGTGACCCGTTGTGACAATCCCGCCGCCCCGGTCGGGCAGTACGGCTGGAACGGCGGGCTCGGGACCATCTGGGCCAACGACCCCGCCGAGGAGTTGGTCGTCCTCCTCCTGACCAACGCGGCGTGGACCTCGCCGCGGCCCCCCGCTATCGCCCTGGACGTCCTGACCGGCGCCTATGCCGCCATCGACGATTGACGGTGGTCGTGACGTCGATGCGTGAGCGCAGCGCCGGAGTCGTGCTCGAGGACCCCCCGGTAGCATCGGAGGCTGTGACCCTACGGGAATCACCCTTGGCACCAGGTGCCTTCGAGCCGTACCGACGACAGCTCACCGGGTACTGCTACAGGATGCTCGGGTCGGGCTTCGAGGCCGAGGATGCCGTCCAGGAGACCATGGTGCGGGCGTGGCGCAACGCCGAACGCTTCGAGGGTCGTTCCAGTGTCCGGTCGTGGCTCTTCCGCATCGCCACCAATGTCTGCCTCGACATGCTTCGCAACGTGCAGCGCCGCGCCCGGCCCATGGAGATGGGCCCGTCGTCGCCCCCGGTCGAGCGCCACCTCGGACCGCTGCTCCCCGAGTGCACGTGGATCACCCCCGCGCCCGACGCCCGCGTCCTGCCCGACAACGCCGATCCTGCCGACGTGGCCATCGAGCGCGAGGGCATCCGCCTCGCCTTCGTCACCGCCCTGCAGCACCTCCCCGCCCGCCAGCGCGCCGCTCTCATCCTGTGCGAGGTCCTGCGCTGGCAGGCCACAGAGGTGGCCGAGCTCCTCGACACGACCACGGCGGCGGTGAACAGCGCCCTGCAGCGGGCCCGCGCCACGCTGGCCTCGCTCCCCGCCGAGGAACGGCCCACCGAGGTGAACGCGGAGCAGGCCGAGCTGCTGGCGCGCTACGTCGACGCCTTCGAGCGCTACGACATCGAGGCGTTCGTCGCTCTGCTTCACGAGGACGCCGTGCAGTCCATGCCCCCCTTCGCCATGTGGCTGCAAGGGGCGCGCAACATCGGGGACTGGATGGTGCAGCCCGGTCCGAGCGCGTGCCGCGGATCGCGGCTCGTCGCCACCACGGCCAATGGGTGCCCCGCATTCGGCCAATACCGGCCGGACCCCGCCGGGGGGTACGCGCCGTGGGCCATGCAGGTGATCGAGATCTCAGGAGGGCGGATCGCCTCGCTCAGCTTCTTCCTCGATCTGCTCGACACCGATCGCCTGTTCCCCCTCTTCGGGCTGCCCGTCCACCTCCCGCAGTAGCCCGGCCACCGCCGGTCCGGCCCGCGTGGGACCGGCTCCCGTCAACCCGGCCAGGACCAGCAGGTCGTGCATCGCAGGGCACACGGCGTCGAGGATCACCGTGCCACCGGCGCGGCCGGCGACGAGCTTGAGCCGGGCGATGGCGTCGACCGCAGCCAGGTCGGGCGGTCCGGTCCCCTCCATCGACCAGGAGGCCTTGGGCGAGCCGTCGGCCCCCCGGACCGTGACCCGACACCACAGCTCGCTCCCGGCCATCATCGAGGTGGACGGCGCCGACCTCGACAACTCATCGGATCCGGGGGCTCGCACCGATGAGTGCAGCCGGGCGGCCCCGTCGGGATGGGGGAAGAGATACCGTCGGCTGTGCCATCCGGGCATGCCCACGACCGATCCTCGGGAACACGTTCTGACCGCAGCAAAGGAGACTGATCATGTCCACCCGATCCAGCACCCCCGCCGGCGCACCCTGCTGGGCCGACCTGCTCACCAGCGATCCCGGTCGCATCCGCGCCTTCTACGGCGACGTGCTCGGCTGGCAGGCCGAGGAGCCGAACTCCGAGTTCGGCGGGTACTTCAACTTCACGCGCAACGGCGTCCGGGTGGCGGGCTGCATGCCCAGCAACCCCGACATGGGTGGTGTGCCCGACACGTGGTCGGTCTACCTGGCCAGTGACGACGCCGACAAGACCCTCGAGATGGCGTCGGCCAACGGTGCCCAGGTCGTGGTCCCTGCCATGGCCGTCGGTGACCTGGGTGTGATGGCTGTTCTCGTGGACCCGGGCGGCGCGTCGATCGGCATATGGCAGCCTCGTTCCTTCCCGGGGGTGACCGTGCTGGGCGAGCAGGGTGCACCTGGCTGGTTCGAGCTGCACACCCGCGACTACGACACCGTCCTCGATTTCTACCGCACGGTGTTCCACTGGCAGACCGACGTGATGGGTGACGACCCCGGATTCCGCTACAGCACGCTGCGCGACCCGTCGGGCGAGGGCCAGCTTGCCGGCGTCATGGACGCCTCGGGGTTCCTGCCCGAGGGGGTGCCGGCCCACTGGTCGGTGTACTGGTGGGTCGACGACGCCGACGACGCGGCGGCCAAGGTGGTGGCGGGGGGCGGCTCGGTCCGGCTGGCGCCCGAGGACACCCCCTACGGCCGGCTGGCGACGGTGGCCGACCCGGCCGGGGCCCAGTTCAAGCTGATGGCCGCCAACGAGGCCATGCCCGCCACGTCCTGAGGGTCTCACCAGGCTCCCGTCCCCGACTGGAGTCCGACCCCGGTACCCCGTAATTTCATGGTGTGAGCCAGGTCGCCGCCCCTCCGGGTAAAGCAGCAGCGCCCCGGAGCCGCGCCGACCTGGCCATGCGCAGGCTGCTGTTCGTCCCCACCGGACGCTCCCGGGCCGGCTACGAGGCGGCCCACCGCATGTTCAGCGTCTCCATGCTGATCTCGGCGGCGCGCTGCCTGCTCAGCTACGTGGTCTTCCCCATCGTGACCCCGGCGCTCGGTCTGGCTACCGGGGTGGGTCCGGCCATCGGGATCCCCATCGCCGTGCTGGCGCTCGTGTTCGACGTCATCGGGATCAGGCGGTTCTGGATCGCCGACCACCAGTGGCGTTGGCTCATGACGGGCATCTACGTCGCGGTGATGACCCTGGTCAGCGTGCTCCTCGTCCTCGACATCGTCCACCTGACCCGCTGAGCCCACCCGGCGCTTGGGTGCGCCGGCCTGGTCTGGCCGATCCGAACGCCGGCGTGATCCGCGCCCCCGCGCCGGCATGCTGCTCTCCCTGACGCCGAGCACCGACGGCCGGGGCGCGTTCCAGGACCCCACCCACACGGCCTTGTTCAACGAGAACAGCTTCTGGTACTACAGCCGGCGCGAGTTCGCCCGCTTCGCGCCCGCCTTGCGGTGCCGCTTCATGGCCAGCCGACTGGTCACCGGCTTCCCGACGCCGTGGCACCAGGAGCACGGCATCGCGTACGTCTGCGCCAACCTGGTCGCCATCAAGGACGGACCCCGCCAGGGTGGCCCATGCCCATCTGGGGCGGGACCGGTAGGGACCGACCGATCGGTACGCTCGAACCGATGAGACGTCGAGGCCAGACGACGTCGCGGTTGCCCGCCAGGGCAAGAGAGGCCATCAGGGGTCTCGCCGTCGTGGTCGCGTTGGGTGTCGGGGGCGCGCTCCTGCCCGGGTGTGGGAGCCCGCCGGCGCCCCGCCAGGCCTCCCGATCGCCGGAGCTCGGTCTCTTCGTCCTGTCGCAGAGCCCGCAGGGGGTCCTCTCCCTGGCCCACCGGTTGGGCGTCACGGTGCAGGGGATCTCCGGGTACACCACCGGCACGAGCTGGGCCACGATCGGGCAGTACCGCCCGCCCCGCACCTCGTTGCAGCTCTTCGTGTCGGTGGACATGTCCCCTGGCTACGGGAGGCCCTCTGAGACGCCACAGCACCTGGCCGTGTACCAGGAGCTGGCCCGGCACCTGGTGTCGGGGGGACAGTCCAACGCCATCGTGCGGGTGGGATGGGAATGGTCGGCACCGTTCTTTTCGTGGGGACCGCAGAACACAACGCCGGCGCAGTACGTGCGGGCCTTCCGCGACATCGTCACCACCATGCGCTCGGTCCCCGGACAGCACTTCTCATTCGACTGGTGCGCCAATTCCGGATCGACACCGAGTGATGGTCCCTATGCCGCGTCGTATCCGGGCAACGCCTACGTGGATTACATCGGCACCGACCAGTACGACAACCCGGGGACGAGCTGGGCCCAGGCCCTCGACGACACAGCCGGTCTCGCCTACACGGTGCGGTTCGCCAAGGCCCACGGCAAGCGGGTGAGCATCCCCGAGTGGGGGCTCAACGGCGGTGACGACCCGCAGTTCATCGACCTCATGCACGGGTTCATCACCAACCCCGCCAACGACGTCGCGTACAGCTCGTACTTCTCCGCCGCGGTGCAGGTGGACTCCGACATCACGCAGTTCCCCCAGTCGGCCGCCGAGTTCCGGAACGATTTCGGCAAGGCACGGGGTCGCGTCTGACCGCCCACGACGCCTTGGCGCCTTCGGACGGGGAACCGGCGACCGGTGCCCCCCCCGGTGAGGATCAGCTGGGGCAGGTGGTGGTCTGCACGCCCGGCAGGCCGGTGGGGGCGTACGGGTCGGGATCGGGATCGCCCGCGAACCGGTCGGCGATCCAGTGGATCATGTCGTGGGCCGAGGGGGTGATGACTCCGGCATGGCTCTGTCCCGGGTAGATCCACCGCTCCAGGTCCTGGCCCAGTCCGCACAGGTGTGTGGCGAGCAGCTGCGTGGAGATGACGGGGATCTGCTCGTCTGCACCGCCTTGGATGATGAGCAGCGGCGCAGGGCTGGCGTGTGTGAACGCACCCGGGTCGTTGTCGTTCAGCAGCACCTTCCAGGCCGGGATGTCGAAAGGGTCCCCCTTGGTGAGCTGCGCCAGGGTGTACTTGCTCGTGATCTGGGCGATGTAATCGGAGCACCCCTTTTCGAGGTCGGGCAGGAGGCTCGTCCCGAGGGGGGTGAGGACCTGGTCGAGAGGTGCGGCCGTGTTGCCGTAGGCCGAGTTGAAGCCGCCGGCCGCCATGAACAGGTAATAGCGATAGGGGCTCGTCTGCAGGAATTGGTAGATGGCGTAGAACTGCGAGGGCGGGGCGCCGGCCACGACCCCCTTCAGGTGGAGCTCCGGCGCGTAGGTGGGCCCGATGTCGAGCGAGAACATGGCCGTCTGGCCGCCCTCGGAATGGCCCCACACCACGTAGTCGTCGCTGGCGTGGGCGGCGCCGAGGTGGCGGGCGGCCCGGACGATGTCGATGGTGTTGCGGGCCGCGCTCACCCCCACCAGATAGGGGAGCAGACCGGGCGTGCCTTCACCTTGGTAGTCACTGGCCGTGACCTCCCACCCCTGGTTCAGAAGGTCGTTGGCGAGCGGTACGTCCGTGGTGGGGTCGAGCGACGGCGCGCACTGGTCGGCCATGCCGTTCGTGCCGTGTCCCCAGGTGACCACCCGGTAGCCACCCGGGGGTGCGGGGCGGGTGGGGACGACGATGAGACCCGTGACCGGGACAAGACGACCCGTCACCGACTCCGACAGGTACATGACCCGGTAGGCGGTGCCGTCGAGGCCGGGGACGCTCAGGCGGGCCGACTTGAGCAGCGTTCCCGGCCCGGTGTGGGGGAGCGGTTGGGGGACGGAGTAGAACGACGGCAGGCCGTGCGGCGCGGGGATGGCCTTCGGACCACCGGGCGACCCGCACGCCGCCAGGACCAGCGCGGCGACGGCCACGACGACCGTGGCGCGCGCTCCGCGCATCAGGCCGGGTCGAACGGTACGCGTGCTCGTGGCCGGCGTTCGCCGGCGGGTCCGCCCCTCCACGGCTTCTGTCTACCGCAAGACCGACGCCCCGGTGTGCACGGCCCGGTCAGGTGTGCGCCTCGGAGGGCGGAGCCGTGGTCACGGTGGCACCGGCGGGAAGGGCGAACAGCGAGGCCGACGGGGTGGCGCTGTAACTCGTGATCTCGAAGCTCGTGGTGTCGGAGGCGACCTTCACGTAGCCGAGGATGCCCTGCGCCGTGGTGCAGATGGTGCTCGTGCCGGGGATGCCCGGTGCATCGAAGTCGACGCACTGCAGGGCGAAGCCGTTCACCGTCATGGTCGACGACGTGACTTTGTCACCGGCCAGCCCGGCCGCCAGCGAGAAGTCCTTCAGGAACGCCACCCAGTGGGCCGGGGTGTAGAAGTCGAACAGCTTGTTCTCCGCCGTCGCCGTGGCCGCCCCCAGCTTCTGACACGTCGGCGGCTGCCCCGGCGAGGATGGTGCGCACGAGAACTCCCCCGAGGAGTTCACGATGAGGTCCACACTCGTTGTCCCAGAGCCACCGGTGGAGCCCGACGGGGTCTCCTGGAAGGCCAACCCGGTGGGAGGGCGCACGGCATAGACCACCGTGGCGGGCGCGGCGCCCGTGGTGGCGTAGGTCGCCTCGAAGGTGGCGTCCTCGCCCGACTTGACCGTGCCCGAGAAGGCGTCGATGGTGGCCTTGTTGCCCTCGACATCGTGCGCCACCTTCCGCGCTGCGTTCACGACACTGCACGAACACAGCACGATGCCGCCCACCGCCAGGCACAGCACCACCATGGACGTAGCGCGGCGCATGGCGTCTCCCGGTTCCCTGGCGTTTCTATTTGAGGCTGATCGTGCCCGATGTCACGGGGATGGAGGCCAGACCTGTGCTCGATCCGCACGCCGCCAGGAGCTGGTTGGTGGTCATGTTCGAGTACGTGGCCGCGGTCGACCCCGCCCCCTTGTCCGACCCGGCGAACGACCCCGTGACCTTGGCGGTGCCGCCGGTGTCGGGAAGGGTGAACCCGCCGCCGCCACCGGGGCCGTTGGTGTCGACGGTGTAGCCCGAGAACATGACGACGCTGGTGTGGACGAGGGAGGGGTCCCAGGTGACGTCCACGCTCAGGGGGCGGGGCGTGAGGAGGCCGGCGCAGCTGTTGGTGGGGCTCGAGATGGTGGCGGTGCCGACCCCGCTCTTCACCGCGTTCACGTTCGACCCGGTGACGGCGCAGTCCGACGACGTCACCGAGATGGTGGTGGTCTCAGCTGACGTGCCCTTGGTGGTGAGCGGCGGCGCGAAGTCGACCGAACCGGTCACCGTCGAGCACTGCACGCTGCCGCGGGCCACCACCACCGTGGGCGCCGTCGAGGCCGGAGTGGAGCTGCACGCCGCCCCCACCACCGTCACCACGAGGAGTGGTGCAAAAACCGCCGCCACGCGCGTTCCCCGCCTGCGACCCACGGTTCCCCCTTCGACGCGATTCCCGTCACTGCGGTGACCTGGACCTGCTCGACGGTAGTGGCAATCGGGGCACCACGCGTGGTCCTTCCATGTGGACCTGTCGGACGAGCCCTCAGACGACGCAGGGCGGCTCGCCGCAACGGATCATCAATCTTGACGATGTGCCCATGGGTCCCATCTGATCGGATTGGGCGCGACATTCCGGTGTCGCCAGCAAGATGCCGCCCTGTCAGACAGGGGGTCCCCCATGGGACGTATTCCGAAAGCCGCCACCCGGCTCAGCGTGGCCGGGGCGGTCGCGCTCGTTGCCGGCTCAATGATGCTCGTTGGCGTGGGCATACAAGCGCTCACGTCACCTGCATTCGCAGACACGTCTCCGGTCGAGATGCTGTGCAGCGGCACACCGCTCGGGAACATCGTCATCAACGATGTCGTCCTCACCGGATCCCTGTCACCGGCGTCGCCCGCTCCGGGCCAGCAGTTCAGTCTGGTCAACGCGCAGATGACCGCCCCCATCCCCGCCAGCGTCCTGCAGGACGCCTCGGCGGCCGGGAACGCGTCGCTCAGTGGCTCCATCACCTCCACCGTGGACGCGTCGGGGGCGACGCCGGCGTTGATGTCCACCGGGGCCATGTCCTACAGCACCCCCATCCCCAACCCGGTTCCTGCCGACGGGGTCACGCTCGAGATCCCCTCCACGCCCACGACGCTCGGACCCTTCACCGCCACGAGCTCCAACATCACGCTCTCTCTCGCCCCCACCACGAGCTTCGACGTGCAGGACGGCGACATCGGGCCGCTGGCGCTGTCGTGCTCCGCCTACCCCAACGACGTCCTCCCTTCGGGCCTGTCGAGCGCCATCCCGCCCGGGACGCCGATCTCGCCCGTGATCGCCTCCACCGGGCAGACCACCCCGCCTCCCACGGAGGGGGTCACCGGCCCCTACGAGCTGTACTGCCCGCACACCCCGGTGGGTGATCTCGTGTTCAACGGCGTCACCACCTCCGCCACCGTGGCGGGCGGCCTGGCGGCGGGCGACCAGTTCCAGGTGACGAACTACCAGACCCAGATACCGCTTCCGGCCGGCGTGGCCGAGGCCGCGGCGGGACTGGGGAACAGTGGCTTCGTGGGGGAGGCGGCCAGCGCCGTCGACGCCTACGGGGCGTCACCCGACCAGGCGTCGACGGGGTCGATGAACTTCGACGTCCCCATCCCGAACCCGGTGCCGAGCGCCGGCCTCGGGCTCGACATCCCCACGACCCCCATGAGCGTGGGGACCTTCACCGCCGACGGCGGGCCCATCACCATCGCTCAGGACCAGTCGATGTACGTGGTGGCGGAATTGTCGAGCAAGGCCTTCACCATGTCGTGCACGGCGTACCCGAACGACAGCGTGGCCACGTCGGGCTCGACCGGCACCGCGCCGACCGGCCCCGCCATGCGGCCCATCATCGCCCTGGCGACGGCCTCGGGCTCGACCACCACGTCGCCCTCGACCACCACCACGACCGTGTACCCCTACACACCCAGCACCATTCCCCCGGGCAGCCCCTACGAGCTGTACTGCCCCCAGTCCCCGGTGGGGAACCTGGTGCTGAACGACACCACCACCTCGGGAACGATCTCGCCCTCCACCCTCAAGGAGGGTGACCAGTTCGACCTCAGCAACCTCCAGACGCAGTTCTCCATCCCTCAGGCCGTTGCCCAACAGGCGGAGACGCTCGGCATGACCGAGCTCCAGGGGGACATGTCGGTGTTCCTCGACGCCTCCGGGGTCTACGGCTACGACGGCGGGTACGGAGGCGGTGGCTACCTCGTCAGCAGCGTCGGGCCGACGACGTCGGTGGCCCAGAGCTCCGGTGGCCCGGCGGTCATCGAACCCTTCCCGGGCCCGTATCCCATCGGTGACCTCGACATGCACTTCGACGTGACGTTGCCCAACCCGGTGCCCGCGGGCGGCGTCCAGTTCACCGCCACGCCGCCGGCCGGCTCGGACGAGTACTTCACCGCCGAGGGCGGCCCCATCCAGATGGCCATCGGCGAGGTGAACCTCGACGTCACCGAATTCGGCGACAACTTCGGGCTGTTCTGCACGACCTTCCCCAACGACACCCAGCCGACCGGCCTGTCCACCACCTTCCCGCAGGTGGCCCCGGTCGAGCCCGTCATCGCCACCGGCCAGGCCACCCTGCCGCCGCCCACCCAGGGCAATCAGGGTCCGTACGAGCTGTTCTGCCCGAACACGCCCATCGGAGACGTGGCGTTCAACAACGTCACATCGACCGCCTCCCTCTCGCCCGCCGACCCGGCCACGGGCTCCCAGTTCAACGTGTCGGGTTACCAGAGCACGGTGACGATCCCACCGAGCATCGCCTCGGCACTGACGGCCATCGGCAACGTCGCCGTGACGGGCACGGTCACCACGTCCATCGACGTGACCGGCGCCACCCCGGCATCGATATCCACCGGTGCCATGAACTTCGACACCCCCATACCGTCGACGATCCCGCCCACGGGGTTGACACTCACGGCGCCGTCTCCCGCCATCAGTGTCGGCCCGTTCACGTCCACAGGGGGCGGCATCATCGTCACCCAGGATGCCGACGTGCAGCTCACGCTGCTGGACGCCGGACTGAACTTGCCGCTCAGCTGCGAGACGTATCCCAACAACACCGAGCCCACCGGGATCGTCGAGAACGGCCCGCCGCTGCAGCCGCCCACCGAGCCGGTGCTCGCCCTCGGTGACGGGGCGACGCTGCCGCCACCGCCGTCGACCACAGGGGCGTACGAGCTGTACTGCCCGGGCACGCCGGTGGGCAACATCGCCCTCAACAACGTCACCACCTCGGGGACCATCACACCCGCCGATCCGTCTTCGGGCGAACAATTCAACCTGACCGGCTACCAGTCCCAGGTGTCGCTGCCGACGCAGATCGTCACGGCTGCGGCTGCCCTGGGGAACTCCGCCATCCTGGGAAGCGCCACGGCGGCGGTGGACGTGACCGGGGCGACCCCGGCCACCTTGTCGACGGGGTCGATGAACATCGACGCGCCCATCCCCTCCCCGGTGCCACCCGAGGGGCTCGCCCTCGACCTGCCGACCGCTCCGTCCACGCTCGGGCCGTTCACGGCCACGGGCGGAACCATCACCATCACCGAGGACCCCTCGGCCACATTGGTGTTGAACGTGTCAGGCAGCAACCTCACCCTGACGTGCCAGACCTACCCGAACAACGCCTTGGCCACCGGCATCGTCACCACGGGCCCGGCCACGGCGTCGGTGTCGCCCACCATCGCCACCACGGCCACGACGCCGCCGGTCACAACGCCCGAGACCGTGCCCCCCGGCGACACCACAACGCCACCCATCACCGGCTACACGGTTCCACCGACCTCGGGCACCACGCCCGACAGCACGCCGGACACCACCACCCCGGTGTCGCCCACGAGCACGCCGGACACCACCACCCCGGTGTCGCCCACGAGCACGCCGGACACCACCACCCCGGTGTCGCCCACGAGCACGCCGGACACCACCACCCCGGTGTCGCCCGATGGTTCGCCGAGCACGACCGCGGCGCCGGCCGTCGATGCCGCGGGGGGCACCACGACGCCGACGACCGCAGCGGCGGGGACCACCTCGACGTCGGGGGCCGCAGACCCGCCGAACCAAGCGGATCCCCCGGCGTCCCAGGACTCGACGGCGCCGGCGGTGAGCGCGTCCTCGGGGTCGCTCGCCTTCACCGGCCCGGGCTCCGAGGTGAAGTGGGTGGTCCTGGTGGGAGCCGCCCTGGTGATCATGGGTCTGGCCATGCTGGTCCTGGTCGACGCCCCCCGGCGCATGGTGCGGGCCCTGGCGCTGCGTACCGGTCGCCACATGGACAGCCCCACGGGCCCACCGAGCGACCTCTGGCACCACGGAGGATGAGCCGGCGTTGAACGTGCGGTGACGCCGGGGCGCGGCGTCACCCGCCGCGCAGCGACCCGGCTTCGAATTCGATGACGGCGTCGTCGAGCGGGAGGACGACCTGCGGACGGAGGTACTGGTGCGTGGCCGCCTCGAGGCGCACGGCCGTGCCCCACGCCGCGAAGCCGATGGCGTGGCGGGCGAAGCCCATCGGGCCCTCGGTCACCTTCACCTCGACGATGCCCTTGCCCCCCATGGTGATGGCGCTCTGCTGCATGCGCTCCATGGCGAGCTCGCGGGCGGAGTACATCGCCTCGGTGAAGTTGGTGAGCTCGACGTTCTCGCGCGTCTGCTTGAGCGACGTCCCGGCCGTGCGCCGGGGGGCGTAGACGAAGCTGGCGCCATAGGCCAGACCGACGGCCCGCCAGCCGGCCTGGACGAGGAGGGAGAAGTCGCGCCCCGACAGGTCGGACACGAACACGTCGGCCTTGCTCGTGGTCCCCACCGGGCGCACGGCCGTGCCGACCAGCTCGACGTCGATGTGGTGGGGCTCCACCGACACATCGACGTGCACGCCCACCACCCCGTGGCCCCCGGCGCGCCCGCACTCGTCGGCGATCCGGCTCACCGCACCGGAGAAGGCGAGGGCCTGGGCCGCCGAGGCCGAGCCGATCTCGCCCGACCCCCAGTTCCACACGCCGCCCGGCACCGACGCCACCGACACGCCGCACACCAGGTCCACCGGCTCCCAGCCCACGGCGTGCAGCAGCAGCGCCTCGTCGATGGACAGGTCCGAGGTGACCGGCCGCCCCCGCCCGCCGTCGGCGTGCAACGACGCCGTGGCCCGGAGGAGCTCGGCACGCTGATCCGGGGCCGTCTCGGGCGACCCGGCGCTCACGACAGCCGCACCGTGGGGCGGGGTGCGGGGAGCGGGTCGAAGTCCTTGAAGCGCCGCACGCGGGTGCCGCGCAGGGTGCACTCGACCACCTCGTCACCCTCGCCCAGCTCCCGGTGCGACGTCGCCATGTGCGCCCCGTGGAGGCTGTCGGCCCCGAGCTGGTCGCGTACGCGCCGGCGGGCGAGTTGCCGGACCGCCATGTGGGCCCGCACCACCTGGTCGACCTCCTGGGCCCCGGCGCCGCCCCACGTGAAGTTGCGGCCCTCCATCAGGTAGTCGGTCATGCAGTAGGCCCACACCCGCACCGAGGTCATGGCGGCCGCCAGTGCCACGGGCATGTACCCCGCCTCGATCAGCTTGGCCAGGCGCTGGCCGGCGAGGTACGTCGTCCACGGCTGCCCGTCGGGGGGAGGCGCACCCCCCTCGACGACCACCGCCGTCCCCAGGATGTGGAACTCGGTGACCGACATGTCCGTGAGCAGGCGCGTGGTGTCGACGATGCCGATGACGCCGTGGGCGCCGACGGAGACGGCCTCGTCGACGAGGCGGGCGTAGGCCGAGCCGAAGCCCTGCGACCAGGCGGACTCGACCCAGGTCTGCTCGTAGTTCTGACCCCAGGTGCGGTGCTCGGCCGATACGAACCCGTGCGGGCAGCGGTAGGTCTCGGCGTACTCGCCGCCGCCCGAGGAGTACGGCGTCGAGGCCTGGAAGTACGGGGATCCGGCGCCGTACCAGCTCCACTTCATGACACAGAATCCCTGCACGAGGCCCACGGGCCGGAGCCCCATGGCCAGGCAGGCGGCGAAGTCGGGGGTGCTCAGTCCCGACGAGAAGGCCCCCGACGACAGCCGTCGCTGCGCCGCCTCGGGGAGGTCCGCTTCTTCCTCGGCCATCAGTTGTCGAGCGAGATGATGGTGGTGGGACGGGGGAGCGTCACGTCGTCGCTCACCTTCGCCACCGCCGTTCCGAGGGAGAGGAACTCGATGGTGTGCGAGCCCCACTGGTGCGACTTCTCCTCCAGGCGCACGCCGACGATCCCGGTGGCGTCGAGCTCGTTGGCCTCGTCCTGCATGCGGGTCATGGCCAGCTCGCGAGCCTCGTAGAGCGCCTGGGTGAAGTTGGGGAGCTCGACGTTCTGCCCCGCCGATCCGAGCGCCTGGCCGATTCCCCGGTGGGCGATGTGGTACACGCAGGTCCCCATGACGAGGCCACGCGGCACGTGCCCGGTCTGCATGAGGGTCCAGAAGTCCTGCCCCGACAGGTCCGAGGTGAAGGGCTTGCCCAGCTTGTTGCGGTACGAGGTGCCGTCCTCGGCCTTGACGGCGGTCCCCATGGCGATGAACTCCGCCGCGTCACTGCCCCATTCGTAGTAGTTGACGTCCAGGCGCACGCCCACCACGCCGTCGGCCCCCAACTCGTCGGCCTCCTCCTCCATGCGCGTCATGGCCAGCTCCCGGGCGTTGTACATGGCCTCGGTGAGCTTGGTCAGCTCCTGGCTCTGGCCCCACTTCCGCATCTGGATGCCGGTGTGGTAGATCGACGACCCCATCACGAAGCCGAGTGGGTGGAACCCCACCTCCTTCACGAGCAGGAACTCGTTCACCGACAGATCGGAGGTGAACAGCCCGTGCTCGAGCTGCTCGAGGCGGCGTTCGGCATCCTTGGGTAGATCGTCCGGCTGGCTCACGATTGTCCTCCGATCACGATGTTCTGCAGCGCCAGGCGAGCGCTCTCGCTGTGCTGCGCCTCGGCCTGCAGCCCGCGCAGGAGGCGATTCAGCCACACGTCCATGGACACCTGTTCGCTCCTGATCTTGATGCCACCCGAGCTGTGGCTGACGGTGCAGCGCACCGAGGGGCCGTCGACATCGGCGCGCAGCACGTCGTCGCCCATGGTGAGCTCGACGCACTTGATTTCCTCGGAGCGGTGCAGGCGCCCGCCCGCCCGCTCGAACGTGAGCCGCTTGCCCATGACCTCGGCCAGCTGCTTGACGAGCAGGCGCAGCATCATCGGGACGTCCGTGGCGTTGGCCTGCAGCATGGCTGCCGCCATGTCGAAGTCGAACGCCTCGTCGGTGCCCGGCGCCATCACGTGCATGCTCCCACAGGGCGACTCCGCGTCTCCTGCGGGTGGACCTTGCCAGAATACTCATTCAGGATTACTCTAAACAGAGTACCCAATCAGGAGGAGGGACCAGTGGCCCCACGGAACCGGTCCAACCCGCTCGCCCTGGCCGTGCTCATCAGCCTCTACGAGCGACCCATGCACCCCTACGAGGTGGCGACGACCCTGCGCCAGCGGAACAAGCACGAGAGCGTCCGCCTCAATTACGGCTCCCTGTACGCCGTGGTGGAGTCCCTCGAGCGGCGGGGCCTCATCTCCCCCAGGGAGACGGCCCGTGCCGGGCGGCTTCCTGAGCGGACGGTGTACGAGCTGACCGACGCCGGCCGGATCGAGATGCACGACTGGCTGACCGATCTCATCGCCACCCCGGTCAAGGACTACCCCTCGTTCGAGGCGGCGCTGTCCTTTCTCCCCGCCCTGCCGCCCGGCGACGTGGTGGGTCTCCTGCTCGAGCGGGCCCAGCGCCTGGAGGAGGAGCTGGCGCAGGCCCATGCCACCCGGGAGCTGGTGGAGAAGCAGCAGCTCCCCCGGTTGTTCTGGGTCGAGGACGAGTTCCGGATCCGGCTGCGCGAGGCCGAGCTCGCCTATGTGCGCCAGCTGGCGGCCGACATCGAGTCGGGTTCGCTCGACGGCATCGAGTGGTGGACGAGCGTGCACGATGCCGGGGCGGAGCATCCCGTGCACCTGCCCTTCGGCCACGGGCGCGAGGTGCAGCCATGAGCGCCGCTTACGCCACCGACGATGCGCACGGTGCCGTGCCCGGCCACCCGCCCGCCATCGTCACCTCCGAGCTGGCCAAGTCCTTTCCCGGCCGCCACGGCACGGTCGAGGCGGTGCGAGGGGTGAGCATCGCGGTGTCGCGGGGGGAGATCTTCGGCCTGCTCGGGCCCAACGGGGCCGGGAAGACGACCACCCTGCGCATGCTCACCACGCTGCTGCCCGTCGAGGCCGGCTCGGCCACGGTGGCCGGTTTCGACGTTTCCCGCCACCCCCGCAAGGTGCGCCAGCGGATCGGCTACGTCAGCCAGGTGGGCGGCGCCGACGAGCTCGCCACCGGTCACGAGAACCTCGTGCTGCAGGGCCGCCTGTACGGGTCACCGCTCCACCAGGTGGAGACCCGGGTGGCGGAGCTGGTGCGTGTCCTCGACCTGGCCGAGTTCGCCCATCGGCGCGTCAAGACCCACTCCGGCGGCCAGCGCCGACGTCTCGATGTGGCGCTCGGCATCGTGCACCGGCCCGAGGTCCTCTTCCTCGACGAGCCCACCACCGGCCTCGACCCTCAGAACAGGGTGAACCTGTGGGAGCACCTCCGGTCACTGCGCGACGTGGGGACGACCATCGTGCTCACCACCCACTACCTCGAGGAGGCGGACGTGCTGTGCGACCGGCTGGTCATCATGGACCACGGCGTGGTGGTGGCAGAAGGGACACCGCGCCATCTGAAGCGCGAGGTGGCCGGTGACGCCGTGGTGATCAGCATCAAGGATCCCGGTACGGCCGGCGGACACGTCTCGGCGCTGCTCGGCTCCCAGCCCTTCGTGCGGGAGATCACCGCCGAAGGGGAGCACCTGCGCCTCTACGTCGACGACGGCGGCGCGGCCCTGCCCGAGCTACTCCGGCTCCTCGACCACGCCGGCATCGGCATCCGCTCCATGAGCGTGTCCGAACCCACCCTCGACGACGTCTTCCTGCGGCAGACGGGGCGCTCGCTCCGCGACACGGCCGGGTCGGGGCCGGAGGTGGCGGCATGAAGACCGTGCGTGACGCCACCTTGCTGTTCCACCGATCGACCGTGCAGCTGCTGCGCAATCCGGTGTGGGTGGTGGTGGGGTTCTCCACGCCCATCCTCTACCTCGTGCTGTTCACCCCGCTGCTGAAGCACTTCATCGGTGGGGCACACGCCACCAACGCCAGCGTGCTCGACCTGTTCCTGCCGGGGATCCTGGCGCTGCTCGCATTCGCCAGCGGGATGGGCCCGGGGTTCAACACCATCTTCGAGCTCCAGTCGGGTGTCATCGAGCGGTTCCGCGTCACCCCGGCCAGCCGCCTGGCGATCCTCATGGGGCCCATCCTGTCGGGGATGGTGATGATGTTCGTGTTCAACGCCGTGGTGGTGGCCGTGGCGGTGGGGTTCGGCTTCGCCCTCCACCCGCTCGGGTTGGCCGTGCTGGCGGTCCTGCTGGCGTTGCTCATGATCACCGTGTCGGCCTTCTCGGTGGCCACGGCGCTCGTCACCAAGGAGATCAGCGGCTTCGCCGCCATCATCAACGGCATGAACCTGCCGGTGCTGCTGTTGGCGGGCGTCCTGCTGCCCATCTCCGTGGGGCCGCTGTGGATGCGGGTGCTCGCCCACCTGAACCCGCTCTACTACCTGGTCGAGGCGGCTCGCGTGCTGGCGGCGGGGACGCTGGCGCGCGCCGCGGTGTGGCAGGCCTTCGCCGTCATCGTGCCGCTGTGCGCGCTGGTGCTCGCCTGGGCCACGCGGGTCTTCCGGCGCGCCGTGTCCTGACGGGCCCAGGTCCCGTCGCGGGCGGCGCCGGTGTGTTGGTGCCCCGCTACTTGGCGTTCGTCAGGAAGAAGGTGGCCGACCCGGGCACGGCCGGCGCTGTGGCCGACACCGTGTAGGAGCCCTTCTTGCAGCTGGCCCAGACGATGTTGGAGGTGGCGACACCGGCGCTGTTGGAGACCGCCGTGTTGCCACCCCACACGACCGCCGTATCGGCTGTCGCCGGCACCGTGAAGGTCACCTCGACCCCGGGGATCCCTCCGCCGGCGGCGTTGACGACACGTGCCTGCAGGGTGAAGGGGAAGAGCATGCACATGATCGTGGACTGCATCCAGCCGTACCCGGTGGCGTAGATGGCGGCGGGGACACCGGCGTTGACCGCCGATCCCCACGACGGCGCCGACACGGCGTTGCCCGAGTACGAGCCGACCACGGTGGCGTCGACGGGCGCAGGACCGCTGCACGACGCCGATCCGTTGGAGACCGTGGCGCTGCACAGCAGCCCCAGGCCGTCGAAGAACACCACGGACCCGGTGGGTGGTGTCGATCCCGACACCGTCGCCGAGTAGAGGTCACCGCCGGCGACCGGCTGCATGCTCACCTTCGTCGTCGTGGCGGCCAGGGAGGGGTCGGTCTCGACCACGCCCTCGCGCCCGTTGGCACCGAAGTACGTCCCCACGGCGATGCACGCACCCACGGCGGGACACGTCACCGGGGCGAAGAGGGGATCGGCGCCGGGCACGGCATCCCCCGGGAGGGGCGTGGCGGTGGCGGTCCACGTGCCCGAGGACAGGTTCCAGATGAGGCCGTTCACGACCCCGTTGTCGTCAGACTGCCCCACCGCCGCGCAGTTGCCGTCGGTCGGGCAGGCCACGTTCAGCACGGCGATCCCTGCGTTCGGGTCGTACCCCGCCGGCACGGGCGCCTGCGTGGCGTTCCACGTCCCGCCCGACAGGGACTCGACAAGGCCCTCAGAGGCGCCGTTCACCGTGGCCAGCCCGACGGCCTCACAGGTTCCGAGCGGACCACAGCTCACCGAGCTGAGCTGCACGTCGGGGGAGCTCTGCCCGCCGGGGACGGGCGCGCTCAGCGCCTTCCACGTGCCGCCCGACAGCGTGTCGAGCACGCCCTCGTAGTTGCCGTCGAAGGTGGTGCCCGCCACCGTGCACGTCCCGGGCGACGAGCACGACACGGCCAGGTCGTCGTTGGCGATGGTCGCCTCGGGGGAGGCGCCGGCGGGGAGCGGGAGCGTCGAGGCGCTCCACGCCGTGCCCGACTGCGTCTCGACCAGTCCCGAGTCGATGCCCGCCACCTCGTACATGCCGGTGGCCACGCACGCACCCGCCGCCGGGCACGAAAGGCCGAAGAACTGCGAGCCGGAGGCGAGCGTCGGGAGCGGGGCGGCGATGGCGCTCCAGCCCCCGCCCCCGCTCTGGCTCTCGATCAGGCCCTGCTCGGGTCCCCCGCTCGGCGTGTAGACGCCGAGCGCCGTGCACGAGCCCACGCTGGTGCACGCCGCCTGGGTGAGCTCGGTGTACTCGCCGGTCCCGGCGGTGACCGCACCCGGGGGCAGGACAGCGGTCGTGGCGCTCCAGGCGCTGTTCGACAGCTGCTCCACGAGCCCCTGCGTGGCGCCCGAGGCGTCGACGTAGCGGCCGGTGGCGACGCACGATCCGACACTTGGGCACGACACCGCCTCGAGCAGCGCCTGCGGGTCGGCCCCGGCACTCGTCGGCAGCGGGGACTCGGTGGCGGTCCACGTGCCACCGGACTCCGACTCGATGAGACCCGCCTCGTAGGTGGTGGTCGGGGTCTGGGCCAGGTAGTCGCCCACCGCCACGCACCAGCCGTCGGCCGGGCACGACGAGGCCAGGAGGGTGACGCCCTGGCCCGGCACGGCGTCGGCGGGCAGCGGCGGGTTGGCCGCGCTCCAGGAGATGGCCGCTCCGGCGGCGTGCGTGCCTGTCACCATCACCACGGCGCTCATGGCCAGCAGCACGGCGGCCGCGGCCAGCATCGTGGGTCGGCGCGTCAAAGCGTTGCTCATGGATCCCCCAAGCCCCTGAGCCTTCGCTGGCTGCCACCCGACGATCGATGGGCCGCCCTGCCTCGGCTCTAGTCGTCGTCAGCACCTTGATCGGGCGGCCGGGCCCGGCGCATCGTCATGATTGACGATTCACAGACACCGCCGGGGGTCTGCCGGTGCCAATGGCCACCGGCCGTGGTGGTGCCACCGATGTAGCAGGTCAAACAGTCCGTGGAGGGCCGAAGCACCAGCGGTAGCGCGACACCTCGGCGAACCCCATGCGGCGGTACAGGGGGTCGCCCGCCTCCGACGCCTCGAGCACCATCGCCGTCGCCCCGAGCTCGAACCCGGCCCCCACCGCCCACCGGGTGCACAGCTCCCCGAGGCCCCGTCCCCGGGCGCTCGGCACCGTCCCCACCAGCTGGACGCTCGCCACCCACCGCTCGGGCCCCGCCGCGCCGGTACCCGGCCCTGACCCCGGCCCGCCCGCACCCGGTTCGCCCGCACCCGGCCCACTCGCCACGACCATGGCCGCCGCCACGGGGCGTCCGTCTACGTGTGCCACGACGGCGCGCACGTTGGGCGCGCACACCGACGCCAGAGTCGCCAGGTTGGTCCGGGCGGCGTCGAAGGGCAGGAACGACTCGGCGTAGGCCTCGACGGTGACAGCCAGATAGGCGCGCCGCCCGCCGTCGTCGACGACCTCCTCCAGGGTGACCCCGGGTGGCGGCACGGCCCGGGCCAGGGGGTGGCCCAGGGCCATGCGGGGTGTGCCTTCGGGGGAGATGGGGGCGTAGCCGGCAGACAGCGCGGCGTCCTCGAGGTCGCCGTCGGCGTGCGCCGCGATCCACACGCAGTAGCCGGAGGCGCGCCCGTCGAAGAATGCCGCGGCGCGGCCCAGCACCTCGGCGGCCGGGAGCGAGCGGTCGAGGCGAAACGCCCCGTTGTGGTACGGCGCCGGCCACGACGGAAGGGACGACAGCAGGAGCAGTCCCCCGTCATCCTCCATGACCGCGCCGGGGGCGGTCCGGCCGTACAGGCGCAGCACGTCGGCCAGGTTGCGGTCGCCCGCCGCCAGGAGCTCGTCGTCGTCCAAGGCCGTGCCCCCCATGCCCGGGCAACGTAGTTTGCTGGCGTGGTGCGCATCGGGTTCGTGGGGACGGGCGTCATCGCCTGGGCGCACGCCATCGGACTGCAGGCCATGATCGGCGCCGGCGTGGTCGATGCCGAGATCGTTGCGGTGCACGACCTCGACCCCGGCCGGGCGTCGGCCTTCGCCGCCGCCACCGGAGCCGAGGCCGTGGCGGGCTCGAACGAGGTGCTGGAGCGGTGCGATGCCGTGTGGGTGTGCACGCCCACGGCCGCCCACGCTGCGGTGGTCGAGGAGGCGGTGGCCAGGGGCGTGGCGGTGTTCTGCGAGAAGCCGCTCGCCCCCGACCTGGCCCGGGCCGAGGCGCTGGCAGCGGCGGTGGCCCGCAGCGGGGTGCCGGCGCAGGTTGGCCTGGTGCTGCGTTCCACACCGGTGTTCGGCGCCCTGCGCGACGTGGTGGCGTCAGGCGAGCTCGGTCCCCCCATGGTGGCGGTGTTTCGCGACGACCAGTACTTCCCCGTGCAGGGCCTGTACGGATCGACGTGGCGCAGCGACGTCTCGGTGGCCGGTGGCGGATGCCTCATCGAGCATTCCATCCACGATCTCGACATCCTGCGCTACTGCCTGGGAGACGTGGTGTCGGTGTCGGCCCGGACGGCCAACGCGGCGGGGTACGAGGGCGTCGAGGACCTCGCCACCGTGTCGATGCGGTTCGCTTCGGGGGCGTGCGCCGATCTCGTGAGCGTGTGGCACGACATCCTGAGCCGCCCCTCGACGCGGCGCGTCGAGCTGTTCTGCCGAAACGGCATGGCGTGGCTGGAGGACGACCACATCGGGCCGCTCCACGTGCAGACCGACGCCGGGGTGGAGATACGGGCGTGCCCGCTGGCGGACTGGGTCGAGCACCTCCCCATCAGCCGCGACGACGTGGGGCTCGTCATCCGCATGTACTGCCCCGAG
>JBEKVE010000012.1:0-32679 GCA_049514335.1 Acidimicrobiales bacterium | reverse complement strand
GCCCGTCACCGGGGATGTGGAGCCGGACACGGTGGTGACGGTCCCGCCCGTGCAGCTAGACAGCGAGGACGACGTGCTGTAGCAGAAGCTGACCGTGGTCGAGGAGTTCTCGGCGTTCACCGAGCCGTTGAGGGTGGCCCCCGTGGCGGTGATGCTGGTCGCCGCGCTGTTGGTGGCACCGGGGACCTGGGGCAGGGTGGTGAAGTTGAGTACTGAGCCGTAGGTGGTGCCGGCGCTGTTGGTGGCCTTGTAACCAGGCTGCCGGTGCACGAGCTGGTGGTCACCTGCGAGGAGGTCGACGAGTAGCAGAACTGCACGGTGTCCGAGTCGCCTTCGGGGTTGACCGAGCCGTTGCCTGTCGCCGTGGTGGTGCTCACGTTGGTGGCGCCACTCATGGTGAGGACGGGCGCCTTGTAGGTAGTAAAGCTCTGCACCGGGCTGCCGTAGTAGGCAGTGCCGCCCGAGCTGATCACCACCAGGTCGTAGTAGTAGGTCGTGGTAACCAGGCTGCCGGTGCACGAGCTGGTGGTCACCTGCGAGGAGGTCGACGAGTAGCAGAACTGCACGGTGTCCGAGTCGCCTTCGGGGTTGACCGAGCCGTTGCCTGTCGCCGTGGTGGTACTACGAGCGGCCGTCCCGGTGGTGACCGTCGGGGCGACGTTGGTGGAGAAGCTGGCCGGCGTGCCGTAGTAGTAGGCGCCGGCCGAGGTCTCGGCCACCAGGTTGTAGTAATACTCCGTACCGGGCACGAGGCTAGTGAGGTTGAGGGTCTCAGCTTGACTCGAGCTGTCGGCGCTGCCCGGGTTGGCCGCTGTCAGCGATACACCACAGGAGCCGCTGGTGACACTCGACGAGTTGGTCGAGAAGCAGAAGTACATCGAGTCGGCAGCCAACCCGGAATTTGTGTCGACCGTCCCGTTCACGGTGGCCGTAGTGGTGCTGTGAGTCGCCGAGCCGGTGATGACCGTGGGGGCGGCGGGAGTGAGGTTGAGTACCGGATCCGCAGCGTTGGAGATCAGCGACGAGACGACGTAGGAGCATCCGCTGCCGCAATTAGATGCAGTCCAAGTGATGTCGGCGATCACTCGGACCATCGTTGCGTTCGACGTAGTCGTGCCACATTGGTCGTTTGATTCCAGATAGCAGCTTCCTGCGAAGACGGTCGTCGTGAATGTCGTACCGTCAAGTATTGCTGAGGTTTGCAACTGGGAGGCCTCGACAGCTTCATCAGGTTGGGTGGAGGAACAGGAGGTTGTTGCGCTCAGATCGACCTGCGATGGAGCGCTAACGCAGCTACCGCTCAACAGGGAAGAGATAGGGGTAACGGCCCTGGCGCTGTCGAGAGCCGAGTCCGCGAGGGTCACAGCGGCCTGCCTCAGTTGTCCGGTACGACTCGAAGACGTTCCTGTCATAAACGCGGCGGCGAATGCAAGAATCACGGCCGCCAAGATGGCCATGGCGACGAGCATCTCGATCAGTGACTGGCCTTCATCTCCGTTGGGGCCCTCGGCCTCCCATGCAGCCCGCGCGGCGCAATGGATAGGGTCAGGGCGCTGCTTAGAAGATCCCACGTACCCGAGAAGAGAGGTCCTCACGGGTAATTGTTCGACACTTTTGTTGTGTGCCTTGACCGTTGCCGAAAAGGGCAGTAAGGCCTCATTTCGGATTTAGTCCCGCCTCAACCGCCCAACCTGGGAAAATGAGGTCTTCACGTGCTCCCAGGTGCGGTCATCTTGGGGCTTGGTGGCGGACCTATGCCTATCGGAACCCTGGACGTGTGAGTGCCGAGAATGCCATCCGACACGAGAAGGAGCATTCGGTCGAGGCACTCAGCCGGACGCTCATATTCACCCGGCGTCAGCTAGGAGTTGTCCTAGCAGAGTACGTACACCACTACAACGGACACCGGCCACACCGGTCACTCGATCAGAACGCCCCGCTCTCAACGGCTCCGGCGCCACCGCTGACCTCACCTCCCGACCCGGTGCACCTCCGAAAATCAGACCGGCTCGGTGGCATCATCCACGAGTACGAACTGGCTGCCTGAGGCTCCCAGATGACATTCTCGGCACCCACAAGACCCGCCACTCCAATTAGCTGTTCTGCATTCTCCACGGACCACGGCCGACTTCCCCCACTCACGACGCCTCGTCACCGTGGACGAACTCGATGGGGTCAAGGTCGGGTCTAGCCAACCACGCCTGGTGCTGAGGGAACGTCATGGCAATCCATTGCCTTCGCTTTTCGGACCAAGCCCAATAACTGTGTGCCGGGGACGCCGGCGGACGCGAGACATTCTGATCTCCCTGTTCATCGGCAACGGGATTGGCCATGTGAACCGCCCCCTGATTTCAGGACCACGCACCAACCCTTCGAGTTAGCTAGGGCCCTACGACGAATCGTAAGCCCGTCCTGCGGCTGCCGACCAGAGACCAAGGGCTCTCCCGGGCGGTGGCAGTCATCGTGATCTCACACCCCTGGCAGAGCCGAACGAACCCCTCAGATCTACTCCAGGGACGTTCGATGAGGTTGGGCGTCGGCATAGCTCAGGGGCCAACGCTCCGCGACAATCGGGGCCGCGTATCGTCCTGTCGTGGCCTCCTCTGACCTCTGTGCGGGCGAATCAGCCAGGGCGAACTCGACCGAGTCGAGAAGCGTTCGTCTCGTCACGGGCATGCGGATGGCACCCCAGCGCCTTTCGAACACGGGTGCCCACTGCGCTAGTGCTGCTGCCGGAGCGTCGATGATGAACGGGGTCTCGGGGTGCAGGTACCGGTGCGCGGACACGACCTTCCGTGAGCACTCGCTGTCGAGAGCGAGCGAGGTCACCACCACGTCGGCATCGCAGACCAGATCACATTGCCCTGAGGTAACGAGCGGACACCGCCCCAATCGTGAGCCTGCGGGACCGGGACACCACGACACCTCGTACCCATTTTCCTCAAGCAGTCGCCAGGACGCCTTGGCCTCGACCACGTCTGGCTCTTCGATGAGTACCCGGGGTCGGGGATTTCGCACTCCGGCGCCACCCGGGAGATGCCAATGGCGGGCCCAATTCCTGCCGAGCCACTTGTGATTCCACATGGCCACCCTCCTTGCCGCAACCCAGCCGGGCTCCCTCTGGCAGCGTCAACCCAGCCCACGGACGGGAGTAGAGGCTTTCGTCCCACAACTCTCATCGAACTGATCTAGCCCTGACCTGGATCTTTGCGGACACAATGAAGTGGGAAATCCGGGCCAACAGTGTGGGAAACGGCCCGGATCGACCCGGGCTCCACGTCTGGTGGCGGGGGTTCTGTCGACACCCCACTCACTCACTCTCTCCTCGGGGCTCCTGACAAAACTGTGGCTCGCGCGTCGACAAAACCACAGCCGGTGGATTCCCCAGGGTCTTGCCCAGGGATGGAGACGCCAGAATCAGCACCTTTTGGTCGCCCACATGGTGCTTTTTGATACGAGCATGCCGACAGGCGGCAGCGCTTGCTGAAAGTGAATGCGCTGAAGTGGGGGCTAGCGCCCCCTGTGCCAGCCGGTGATCACGACGACGGTGGCGGGTTGGGACCGAAGCGTACGCGCGCTCTCTGTCGCAACGGGTCAAACGGCGAGAGCACCCCAACGGCGCACAGACGCTCGACTACCCGAAGATCGGAAAGCGGCGTTCGTCGGAGAGCCGGTCAAGCGTCTTCTGCATCGTCGTGGTCAACTCCTCGTAACAGGTGCGGACAATCGCGGGGTCGTCGGCCGCCTCGGGTCCGTAACGCGACGACCAGTCGATCACGTCGCCCAACTCAACGGTGATCTTGGCCGGAAGGGGCCAGGTCGGGATCCCTCCGGGGACGATGCCGAAGGGTGGGCCGAAAACGAGCGGCATGACTTTGATCCGGAACATCCGGTCGATCCCTAGAAGTCGCGCTATCCGCTCCCCCCGGGCCAAGACGACGACTGTCTCGTGGGCGCCGACGGAGACGGCGGGGACCACAGGCACCCCCGTCCGCAGAGCCAGGCGGACTACCCCGACGCGGTCGCCGAAGTCGATGCGGTTGCGACGGCACCATGGTCGGAACACCTCATAGTCGCCGCCCGGGTAGTCGATGAGGATTCCCCCACCGTGCAGAATGGCCTCCGCGCTCTGACGTCCGGCCTCGACGGCGCCGGCCCTCTCCATCAGCGGGCCCACGGCGGGCATCCCCAGCAAGAACGAGTGGAAAAGCGCGAACACCCGTTCTTCCTGGCCTCGCTCACGCCACCATGCCGTGAGCAGCACGGGGAGATCGGGTGGTATCTGGCCACCCGAATGGTTCCCCACCACCAGGAAGGGCCCTCGAGCGGGGAGGCGTTCGAACCCCCGGACCTCTGACCGGAAGTACGAGGCGAACAGCTCAAGGACGGGTTGCACCGCACGGAGAAACGCCGGATCCCTTGCGGACCCCACCGCAGCGGTCTCGGCGGCGGAGTCCGTCACGCTGAAACATCCGAGATCTGCACCATGTCCTGGAGCGACGCGCGCAGCGCTTCAGTGATCGCCCACGGATCGGGGACGCTCGTGGGGCACCCGAGAACCGACACGTGCAGCGCGTCGGCATAGCTCCATGCCGTGATGTTGAGGCCGATTCCCTCGAGGATGGGTCCCACCGAGTAAATAGCGTCGAGCTCGGCCTGCCCCACTCGGAGCCGCTCCTTCGGACCCGGCACGTTCGACAGCACGAGATTGACCGGTGGGCGGAGGTGATCCGCCAGGCCGGTCCGGGCCCATGCCCGTACAGCCAACGCGTAGAGCTGTGGCGGCACGACGTCGGCCCGTCGCTCCAAGAGGTCATTGCCGAAGGTCGAGCGGATGTCCTTGGATGCCGCCGCCACGGCCTGAACATGACGCAGGCGTTCCAGCGGGTCGGCGATGTCAGTTCCGATCGACACGTAGAGGCTGTCGATGTGGTTGCCTCCCACGCGGGTGCCACCCGGGTCCGTCGAGACTGGGACGCTTGCCACGAGGGGGCGGATTGGCAAGGCCCCACGCTCCAGCAGGTAGGCACGCAACGCGCCTCCGCACATGGTCAGGTACACATCGTTGAGTGTCGCACCAGACGATCTGCGCACAGCCTTCAGATCGCTCAGAGCGAGGGTGGTCATGGCGTACGTCCGCTCGGGGGTGAGAGACACATTGAACATCGTCTTCGGAGTATCGAATGGCAATGGGGGCTTCGTGGCCGAGGCGCGCCGCCGAATCTCGGAGGCGCGCAGTCCCCGGACGGATCGTGCCGCCAGGGCCGGCAGGTTGTGCAGACGGGTGACGTGGTCGCGTGCCGCCATCCGCAGGAGCTGGCGCCGTGTAGGCACGACGTCGGGGTGCCACGTATCAACGCCGGCGCCGGGGGCCCCGAGCGCAGCCTGCAGGAGAGCCACGGTGGCCGCGCCATCGGCCACCGCGTGGTGCACCTTGGCCACCACGGCCAGCCGGTCATCGGCGAGGCCCTCCACCACCACGATCTCCCACAGCGGCCGATCCCGGTGCAGGGGCTGGCCAGCTACCTCGGCGACGATGGTCGCCAGCTCCCGGTCACCGCCGGGCGGGGCGATCCGGCGGCGGGTGACATGTCTGTGCAGGTCGAAATCGGGATCCTCCACCCACACCGGGTGCCCGAGGCCCAGTGGAACCGGGACCACACGGCGCCGGAACGGGGGAAGCCGGTCGAGGCGACGGCCGAGAAGCTCCAAGATGTCCTCGTAGCTGTACCGGCCAGAGAACGCGGCCATGTCGAACACCGCCACCTTCAACGTGTGCATGTGGGTGGACGGGGTGTCGGAATAGAGGAACTTGGCATCGAGCCCCACCATCGGCTCCATCGTTCAGCTCTCGGTGTCGGGGGTGGTGACCAACCCTGACGTGGTCAGGGCTTCCACGAGGAATGCCTCAACCTGACGCGACCACAGGTAGCCCACGTGGTTCCCCGGGTACCAGCTGATGCGGGGCTTGTCCCAGTGCTCCCACAAAGCACGGGCCTGGGCTGGCACAGCGACGCGGTCGCCGTAACCGGCGAACACGTATCGGTGCCCGGGCGCCACCTTGACCTCGAAGCTCATCGGCGACACGACTCGGCAGACGTCCTCCGCCACGCCGCCCAGAATGTGGTGCTCGATGGACCGCGCCCGGATGTGGACCGGGCTGTGGGCGTGGAACAGCGACGGGAAGTCGACCACCGGGATGCCGGCCACAACGGCGTCGAGCCCCTCCTCGATTCCCGCCAGCAGCGAGACGACGTAGGCCCCGAGCGACACACCGTAAAGGGCGATGGTGGTCGCCCCCTGGGCCCTGATCCATGACAGCAGGCGACGGATGTCCCACACGGCTTGGGTCAGCCCGTGGACCGTGTTCATCATGTCGAACGAAAGAAAGGGCTCACCGCTCACGAGCGTGACCTTGCGGGGCCCGTGCAATGGCAACACCGGCAAGGCCACGTTCAGCCCGAGCCCTCGGTGCAACCGGCGGGTGTGCAGGCCGGCGAAGTCCATGAAGGGGTAGCCCATGGAGAAGCCGTGGACGCACACCACCCACGGACGGGGCCCACCGGGGTGCCGCAGGACGGCGGCCGAGGCTCGATGGTTGGGCCCGTAGGCCATCCACCGCTCTCCACCGGGCTCACCCGGACGCGTGGCGAAACCGCTGTCGTAGGTGATCCGCTCGTAGCCGAGGCCGAGGGCCCACCCCCGGCTGACCGACACATCCTCAGGGGCGAGCGGGGGCGGGGTCCGGTGATAGGTGGAGGGCCGGGTTATCCACCCCCGGCGGGTGAACATGCTCCTTGCGTCGGCGAGCTCCGTGCTCACCCGGGCGAAGTCCGCTCGCCGGGGAAACCGGCTCGGTGTCATGGCCATGGCCAGCAGGGCTTCGTCCATGGCGACGCCTGCTGCCAGCCCGAACGACAGGCCTGGGGTCGCCAGGCCGTCGCTTACCTCCCCACTCCTCGCCGTCGTGATCATGAAGCGCACCGTGCGTGGCACTGCTCGAGTGGCGCGGGCGATCGCCCTGCGACCCAGGAACTTCATAACGGCGCGGTAGGGTTCGACGACACGGTCGACGATCGAATTGGAACACGACGACCCGCCGCCCGCGTCTGGCGACACAATGCTCCCCGTCGTCCCGGGCCGACCGTCCACAACACCCTGGGCGCTTGCCATGGGCCCCTCTCAATGCGCTTGCATCCGAGCCGCCCAACGGATCACGCCTTGTCGGCCATACTACGCCCCGCGGGATGCAGACGGGCGGCCAGCCGACGAGGGAGTGGCGATGGAGTTCAATCTGGCCGATCTGTTCGAGAGCGTGGTAGACGTCATTCCAGAGCAGGAGGCCGTGGTGGCTGGCCGCCGTCGGCTCACGTATTCTGAGCTCGACGTTCGGGCCAACCGTCTGGCGCATCACCTCGCCGGCGCCGGAGTCGGGGACGGGGACCGCGTCGGCCTGCAGCTGGCCAACGGGACTGAGTACCTCGAGTCGATGCTGGCCTGCTTCAAGATACGGGCGGTCCCGGTCAACGTGAACTACCGGTACGTCGCCGACGAGCTCCGCTACCTCTTCAATGATGCTGGTCTCGTCGCCCTGGTGTTCCACAGCCGCTTCGCACCAGCCGCTGACGCAGTGGCGGCCATGGCACCGCCCCGAATGCTGCTCGAAGTACGCGACGACGTCAGTCCGTCCGACCTCGGGAACGACTACGAGCGCGTGCTCGCCGGCGCCTCCGACGTCCGCGACTTCGGGCCGCGCTCGGCCGACGACCTCTATTGCGTGTACACGGGAGGGACAACGGGCATGCCGAAGGGCGTGCTGTGGCGCCACGAGGACATCTTCTTCGCCGCCATGGGTGGCGGCGATCCGCTCGCGCTCGGCAACATGATCACGTCGCCCGAGGAGCTCGCCACCAGGGTCATGCGTCCCGGGATGACGGCGCTACCGTGCCCCCCGTTCATGCACGCCAGCGCCCACTGGCTGGCGTTCACCATGTTGTTCGGCGGCGGGAAGGTCGTGACCCTCCCTCGCGGGCACTTCGACGCCGCCGCGGCGTGGCGCCTCGTGACCGACGAAGCGGTGAACATCCTGGTTGTCGTAGGCGATGCAATGGCACGACCCCTCCTCCACGAGCTCGAGGCCGGCGGTACCCGCTACGACACTTCGTCGCTCGTCGCCGTGGGATCGGGCGGCGCCGTGCTCTCGCCGGCCACGAAGCAGCGTCTGGCCCGGCTGCTCCCGGGACGGATCGTGGCCGATGCCTTCGGATCGTCGGAAACCGGCCAGCTCGGCGGGAGCAGCCCCGAGGGCGATCCCTTCGGGGCACCGCGTCTGCATGTCGACAGCCGAACCACCGTCCTCGACGACGACCTGCGCCCCGTGATCCCGGGCTCGGACACGGTGGGGCACCTGGCGCGCCGCGGCCACATCCCCATCGGGTACCTGGGCGACCCCGCCAAGACGGCAGCGACGTTCGTGGAGTGGGGCGGTACGCGGTGGGCCCTACCAGGCGACATGGCCACCGTGGAGTCCGACGGCACCATCACGGTCCTCGGACGAGGTTCGTTGTGCATCAACACTGGCGGAGAGAAGGTCTTCCCCGACGAGGTGGAGGCGGCCCTGAAGAGCTGCAACGGCGTGGAGGACGCGGTGGTCGTGGGGGTGCCCGATGAACGCTTTGGCGAGCGCGTCGTGGCCGTGGTGCAGGCGAGCCCAGGACAAACGCTCGACGGTCAAGCCGTGCGCGATGCGTGCCGCGGGGGGCTGGCGGGGTACAAGATCCCGCGCCAGGTGGTGGTAGCCGACGCCATCATGCGCTCGCCCGCCGGCAAGGCCGACTACCAGTGGGCCAGGGCACTCGCCATTGTTCAGACCGGTCGGCCGGAACCTGGCGACTGACGACAGGTCGGAGCGGGCGAGGACTTTGATTCGAATTCGCCCGGATCTGAGCGCGTCGTCGAAACCCGCTCGGTTCTGACGATGCTCGGCTTTGTTCGACTTCCCACCGAGCCGAGCCACACATTTCTCCGGATCTTGGTCCCTTGGCATCCTTTGAACCGCTTGCTGGTCCTTTGAATGCCCTCAGGCCCGATCTGGCCCACCCTACCCACCGGCTGCTACTGCTTGCTGACCCCCTACTGCTCGCCAGGCGGATGGGGGAGGACGGTGACGAGGGTCTCTGACCCGTCGCCCCCCACGATCTGCACGACCAGAGGGAGCCGGGGCGGCTTCGAGTCGGTGAGGACCGAAGCCGGGTGCGCGATCGAGTGCCGGAGCACCACCGGATAGCGGCCATCCCGCCCTCCGACGCCGACGGATGCCTCGTCAGCGTGCTCGTCGTACTCGATGTAGGCGAGCGGCATCCGCTCGGCCTCGAACTCGTCGCCGAACTCGGCATCCAACAGCTCGATGGTGACGTCGTCTCCCATCCGCACCCTGGTGAGCTCGTCGAGCAGCGTGTGCCATTCTTCCTTGGGCGTTTCGTGGACGATATCGGCGCGCCCGCTCCTCGCATGTTCTGCCATGCCAGCATTTTCGCGCCCAGCGCGCCGGCGCACTAGCGGATCCTCCGCCCCGCTCATCGTTGTGAACAGAGTCACAAGGCAAGTCGGTCACCCGTCCGCCACGCTGCCCGTTCGCGCACCAGCCGGGCGCGTCTTCCCCCTCACGCGGCAGGAGGCGGCAGTCCGATCCGAGCCTGCCGCCGTCGGCGATCCGGTATGCCGGTCGGGCTTGAATCTGACACGCTGAGGGGAGGGAGGTGGGATGGCGGTAGCAGACGAGATGCGTTGGATGAGTAGACGTATCGGCGCGCTTCATGAGGACTACCCGTTCTTGGGACCAGCTGTCTTCATCTCGAGTGCCCTCTACTTCTACGCGCAGATCTTCGTGGCATGGGTGTTCAACCCCTCCCACGCACCGTACAACTTGGTACACAACACCATCAGCGACCTGGGAAATACCTCGTGCGGACCGTATGACGGTGAATTTGTGTGCTCGCCTCGACATCTGTACATGAATGTCGCATTTGTCTTCCTGGGCCTCATGATGGCTGGTGGCTCCATGCTGCTCTATCACGAGTTCGATGAGAGAGGAGGTGCTGAACAGAACGCTGCGTTCGTCGGCTTTCTCTTCGTGGGAGTCGCGGGGGTCGGCGCGATGCTCGTCGGGCTCTTTCCCGAGAACTCGAATGGCACCATGCACAAGATCGGTGCGGGGTTGGCGATCGGACTCGGGAATGTGGGGATCTTCATTCTGGGCGCGATGCTGAGCGGACTACCGGAAGCGATGCGCAGATACATGCTGGTCTTCAGCACGGTGGCTCTTACTGCTTTGGTCTTGTTTGCCAGCCACAAGAGCTTCGGAATAGGACCGGGTACGATGGAACGAATAGCGGCGTACCCACAGACGGTCTGGCTGATCATCTTTGGACTGTACGTATGGCGCTTCCGCCCGAGAAGCAACGCGGAGGGCGCTCAACTCCGTCCTTGAGCCCGTCTCGTGCCGACACCTCGAATTCGACAACTGCTCAGCATCTGATCGGCCCTCCGGCACTCCTCAGTCGCATCCCACGGGCGGGACGCGGACGGCGCGGGCCCGGCCCGCTCCTCTATCCGGCAGTGCCGGGTGGTCCAGCTGCAATCCCGACGATGGATCGGGGTTTGCCGTCGGATCCTGTGCCGAGAGCTCCGTTCGAGCAGCGCGCCACGCCTCGTACTATCCTCCAATCTGTCCTGCTGTTCGTGGCTGTCCAGAGGAGGCGCCATGGTCAGGAAGATCGCCGATTGTCACGAGATGCCTGGCGAGAGTGGGTGCACACTCACGATCGCGGTGGAAGAAGAAGAGGTCGTGCGAGCGGCAGCGATGCACGCCGCCGACGTACACGGGCACACGGACGGATCTGAGTTGCAAACCCAGATCCGGTCCATGCTCCGCGACGAGTAACTGGTTCCCCGGGACCGTCTACATGAAGGCCACGATGGACCCGCTCGCGGTCGTCGATGCTTTCAGTGCCGCCTGGGAAGCGCACGACCTGAACAGAGCCATCGAGCTCATTACCGACGACTGCGTGTTCGATTCCACGGGGCCAGCGCCAGACGGAACGCGCTGCGTGGGAAGGGTTGCCATCCGCCAGGCGTGGCATCCCATCTTCGATGACCGCTCGTCGCGCTTCGATGCCGAGGAGACGTTCGCCGCCGGAGACCGTGTTGTGCAGCGGTGGCGGTACAGCTGGACCGGCGGACACGTGCGGGGGGTCGACCTGTTCTTGGTGCGGGACGACAAGGTAGCGGAGAAGCTCTCCTACGTAAAGGGCTGACTTCCTGGATGTGCGGCTATGGAAGGCCATCAGCTCGAGGGGTGGCTTATTGAATGCCTCTCGGAGAAGGGCGCGGATGCCACGACCGGCGGGGCCATGGCCATGCAGCTTCCCCACCGACCGATGTGTCGAAACGGTGGAATCACCCGAAACCACTTCGCCAGCATGGCCAGGATCACCGTCAGACCCAGGGTGAGCGGGCACCAGGACCTGGAATAAGGCCCGTATCCATCTGCGCGGCCGGACGTGAGCCTGTTCCGGCTCGCCCGACCCTGACCTGAGCGATCGCGCATGGTCCCGGGGCGGGGCTACGCTTCGTGGCCTGCTCCCGAGGGCAGTCGTGGTCGAGACGGAGATGTCACGGAATGCGTAATTGGATAGCCAGGGGGCGGCAGTGGCGGATCGGGGTGTGCGCCCTTGCCGTCATCGCTGCAGCATCCCTTCTGGCCGCCTGCGGCTCGTCGACCACAGCTCACTCGACGCGTGTGCTGATCGACAACGCCGACGTGACCACCCTGTCGATGACATCACGCACGGCCTACACCCCACATGCCCAGAGCGGGGGCACCGACGACTACCACTGCACGCTCCTCAATCCCGACGTGAAGCAGAACTCATTCATCGTCGCCAGTCAGTTCTTCCCCGGGACCGGCCCGTCGACGGTCGAGGTTCACCATGCGATCCTCTTCTTGGTTCCGCCCGCACTGGTGAGCGCGGCCGAAACGGCCGACAACGGAGGCACGGGCTGGACATGCTTCGGCGAACCACCGGTTCTCGGCCAGGGCCTGGGCCAGTTCCTCAACATGCCATGGCTCAGCGCGTGGGCACCCGGGCACGGAAGGGACGTCCTTCCGCTCACCACCGGTACGCCGTTGGCCAAAGGCAGCCTGATCATCATGCAGGTCCACTACAACCTGTTGGTGGGTGACAAGCCCGTAAAGCCGAGCGTGCAGCTCGAGACCGTGCCGGCATCCGCCAACCTCCGACCGACGACGATCCAGCCCATCGTCGCTGTCCCCAACATCCCCTGCCCCACCGGGGTGACCGGGCCGTTGTGCAACCGCACAGCTGAAATTGCCAATCTTGACCAGCGTTTCGGGCAGTACATGGGGCTCTTCGATGCTGGCATGGAGTCGATCTGCGGTGAGGACCCCGCCGACCCACCTGTCGGCGACTCGACCTCCTGCGTCTGGCACATCGGTCAGGCCGGCTACATCGTGCGGGACATGGCGCACATGCACCTGACCGGAGCCTCGGAATCCCTGACCCTGAATCCGGGCACCCCCCAGGCGCAGACGATCATGGACGTCCCCGACTACAACTTCCACTATCAGCGTGCCTACAACCTGAAGGACTGGGTAAAGGTCACCGCGGGCGAATCCGTGAAGGTGAGCTGCACCTACGATCCGACGCTCGCCCAACAACTACCGGCCCTGCGATCGCTGCCTCCGCACTTCATCACCTGGGGTGACGGCTCGTCGGACGAGATGTGCCTCGGCCTCGTCTGGGAGGTTCCGCTCAATCCGAATGCCACCGTGGACTGGGCCCACCCGGCCGGTGGGCTCAACATCCAGGACTGACGGGGTTCATCCCGGCCCGGATGCAGGCTGACGGGCCCGGCACATCGCCTGCCGACCGGAGCATCTGAGCGGAATCAGAAGCCCTGTGCCCGGGATTTGAGCACGAATGCCGGATGTCCAGGACGTTCCGTCCCGAGCCTCATCCTGAAAGGCCGAGCGTCCCGGTCACGGGCTTGAAGACGGCTCGAACTCGATGATCCCGTGGATCACGGTTTGTCGAGCCGCAGCGGGCCTAGGCCCGGTTGAAGATATAGGTATCTCCGAAGCCAGCTGGCCCACCGACGATCGCGGTCGAGCCCGAAATCGCGACCGCAATGCCGAAGAACCCGGTACCGGCAGGGACCGGCCAGGGGTTCTTCGAGACGGTCGGCACCGTTGGCCACGTTGCCGCCTTCTTGTAGACGTAGGCATCTCCGAGCGAGAACGAAGCGCTGTATGCGCCGACGATTGCGGTGTTACCCGAGATCGCCACCGAAAGGCCGAAGCTGTCGTTCGTGAGGGGGGCCGGGTCGCTGAGTGTCTGGGTAGGCGTGCTGGTCGAGCTCCAGCCGAGAAAGGGCCTGTCGAAAATGTAGACGGGTCCGGCTGCGGGTGGCCCGGCGTTGTAGTCGCCCGACACAATGGTCGGGCCCGAGATGGCGATGGAATACCCGAAGTAGTCGTTCTGCAATCCGGCTGGGTCGGACAAGGTGGCGGTGGGCGTGCTCGTCGCAGCCCAGCCGTTGTTCGGTTTTACGTAGACGTCGACCGCCCCGCACGGGGCCGTCGAGCAGCTTCCTGTCTTGGCTCCGAAAGCAGCGACGACAACCGTGTTCGAAGAGATCGCCACGGGCTGACCGAAGCCCCAACTGGGTATCGCCGAAGAGTCGGTCACTGTGGACTGAAGCAGCCAGACCAAGCCCACCTTGCGATAGATGAAGGCTGCACCTTCGGGCGCGTAGTTCCCCGTTCCGACGACGGCAGTCGTACCCGAGATCGCCACCGATATCCCGAACTGGTCGCCTGGCGCCGGCGACGGGTAGGTCAACGTGTCGGTCGGGGTCGTCGGCCAGACCTGACCTGCCCTCTTGTAGATGTAGGCCACCCCGGCAAGGGAGCTGGTGCCTTCGGCACCGACAATTGCGTACCCACCCGAGATTGCCACTGAGACGCCGAAATTGTCGCCGGGCGTATTGGCAGGGTCCTGGAGTGTGAAGCTTGGAGCGGCCGGCCAGGGGCCGTTCTTCGGCTTGACGTAGATGTACGACGTTCCAGGAACCGAGCCGTTGTCGGGGGCGCCAACGATGGCGGTGGTGCCCGAGATCGCCACAGCATGGCCGAAGTTCAAGGCGCCGCCCGGGACCACCAGAGTCCCCCCTGCGGCCAGAACCGGAGGTGCGGCGCTGGCAGCGGGCTCGGCGACAAGAAGGATGCCGACCAACAGCACGATTGCCACCACCGCTCTGGACGAGAAACTCGGCCACCGCTCGACGAGCGCCACTTCGCAACCTCCTCAGCAGAGCCAAGATCCCTTCAGCGAC
Organism: Acidimicrobiales bacterium; assembly: GCA_049514335.1. GTDB lineage: Bacteria > Actinomycetota > Acidimicrobiia > Acidimicrobiales > UBA8190 > JBEKVE01. Next base: position 18,264 of record JBEKVE010000012.1, on the reverse strand, counting down.
GGTCGCGCAGGATATCGGCCATTCCGATGACGAACTTCTCCCCCAAAAGCCCGCCGGAGTTGCTTTGCGTCGAAGCCGCCCGGCGAGCGGGAACGCTAGTCCCCGGACACTGCTAACGCCACTGCCTTCGCGTGCCAGCGGTGCCCGTGGCGGCAAGAGCGCCAATCACTTCATCGGGGTCCGAGGGTCACGTTGGGGTCGGGGTCTCGGGACTCGTCGAAGCGCCGCATGCCGAGGCGAGCGGGGAGAAGGCGGTGCTAGCTTCGCCACCGTCAGCGGAGCCTGCCTTCCAGGGGGACCCATGGGGAGATTGAGGTGGAGCAAAGCCTCAGTGGGGATCTCCCTGGGGTGCACGATCGCTTTCACCATTGGCTCGGTTTTCCAGGCAGTCCCGGCGCAAGCAGGTGGAGCTGTTCTTCCCGGGACAGACTGCCCTGCGCTTCCGGCCAATAATGTGTGGAACACGCCGATCACGACCCTGCCGGTGAATCCCAAGAGCACGACGTGGTTAGCGACCATGGACGGCTCCACGAGCTTCTTGCACCCGGACTACGGACCGTCGGGCAGCAAGAAGCACCCGTATGGGATTCCATGGCAGATCGTCGCCCCCGCGCAGAGGCTCGTCAACGTCAAGTTCCTCTATGCGGATCAAAGCGATCCGGGACCGTATCCCCTCTCGGCATCAACCCCCATTGAGCACGGCTCGGACCGTCACGCCATCATGGTGAATGCAGCGACGTGCACGCTCTACGAGCTCTGGGACACCCACTATCACGCCCGAAAGGAGTCCACCGCCGGTTCGGGTGCCATGTGGAGCCTGTACTCCGACGCACTGCGCCCGGCCGGCTGGACGTCCGCCGATGCTGCCGGCCTCCCCATCCTCCCCGGTCTCGTCAACTACGACGAGGTCGCCTCCGGATCCATGGACCACGCCATCCGCTTCACGGCCGAGTGCACACAGCAGTCCTATCTCTGGCCAGCTCGGCACGAGGCAGGACAGGCGGATGCGAGCTGCCCGCCCATGGGCGCACGCTTTCGGCTCGCGGCCACCTTCAACCTACCGGCGAGCGAGTGTGGGCTGATGTGCCAGACGGTCCTTACGACCATGAAGACCTACGGCCTCATCTTGGCGGACAACGGAAGCAACTGGTTCTTCCAAGGCACGGCCGATACCCGCTGGACCGCAAGCGAGGTCGATCAACTCAAACAGATCCCGGCCAGCGACTTCGTCGCTGTCGACGAGTCCTGCCTCATGGTCTCACCCAACTCGGGGCAGGCCTACCAGCCGGGTACGGCCGGCTACACCACGAGCTGCGGATAGCACCCGGAATCCACCAACCCTGCCAGCCGATCCGGCGTTTGGAACAGGGAGCTCCAACTTGGCGAGGATCGGGCTCGCTGTTCATATCACTGGTCGCGTCGGCGCCCTTGGCGCTCCCAGGCAGGTCCGGGCTGATCCAGCCCAGAAAGACTGCACCGGAGTTCGAGGGTCGGCGATGGTCGAGCGCCGTCGACCGAGCAGATCGTGGTCGGCAGTTCCCTCAGCCTGAAAGCAAGGTCACTCCGAGACTGTGGCGGCGTCGGTATTGACGATCAACACGCTGCACGGGCAGTGGTGCGAAACCTTGTTGGGGACGCTCCCGAGGACGAAGCGCTTGACCCCGCTCATGCCCTGGTTCCCCACCACCACCAGATCGGCGTGGACCGTCTCAGCCACCCTGATGAGGGTGTCGGCCGGATCACCGTCGACGTTGTGCATCTCGGCAGGCACACCCTCGCGCTCGGCCTCGGCGAGCACCTGCACGCCGATATGGTCTCCCTGGTCGTGGAGGAGGTTGGCCTCGGCCACGGCTATGGCGGCGAAGTTCGTCCCCGCCCCCACCATTGCCAGGGGGCGCACGGCGTGCACGACGTGCAGCGTGGCGCCGTGCGCCTTAGCCAATCCGAGTGCGTGCGCTACGGCGACGGCGGCGCGAGCTGAGCCATCTGTGCCGACGACAATTGCTTTGTACATTTGTTCCTCCGCCAAGTTTGAACAGTGGACCCGAATTGTCCCACTGCCCGCTTGTTCTCCGAAGCTACCAGGGACGAAGTGCAGACGAGAAGACCTGGCGTGTATCGGTCCGGCCCGGCCCGCCCCGCCATGTGCCGAGTCGAATGCGGTCCGACTCCTCGGCACGGAATCAGACGACACACGGAGCTCGGAGGGGGCGGTCCGTTCTCGCGGGCGGGCGCTCGGCTGGGGTTGTCAGACGGAGATACCGCCGTCCTGCGCTGCCACCAGAGGCTGCGTCATCACAGCCGAAGGGTGACGCGCTCGTCCCGCTGAGTAGGATCTCCAAATGTGCTAGCTCAAGGCTTCTCCTCTGAAAGGCCGAGGTGTCTTCAAATAGAGAACGCCTGATCGGGTCGATCGCGGGGCTCGTCGAATGCTCCGCACTCCTCCGCCAGCACCTCCAGCAATACGAACGAGCCATGCTCAAGATCGCCAAGCGTCTGGAAGATGGTGGGCGTGGCGTATCAGCGTCTGCGGGAACGAGCATTCCGACGCAGCGTCGGCAGGTGACAGAGGCCATCGAGGAGTTTGAGGCATCTCGTCACCAGCTCCGCCTGTCGTTGTTCGCGCTGGGGCAAGAGGAGGGCGCTTCCATCAGCGAGATCGGACGAGTGCTCGGGATCTCGCGGCAACTCGCCTCTCGTTTGGCTGCGGAAGCGGCGAGGCTCGATTCCTAGACGCCGGCTGTCTCGAAGCCGGCATGTCCACAGAGGCGAGGCCAAACAACCCGGTCACCGGGAAAGAGGCGTAGCCAATGCCTGTCAACTGCCGTGGACAACCACAGTGAGACGCCTTTACCATGGTCTGTGAACACAGCTGCCACGTGAGGTCACGGGCAACCTTTGTGGGGAGGCTGCTGTGGTGGATCCTGTTCCAAAGAGACTTCCTTCACTCGCTGAGGAGCAACGCCAGCTCACGCAGCTTCGCATCAGACGCGCCGCCATGGAAGTGGTCGGCCGACGCGGCTTCGCCGCCACCGTCGAGGAGATCGCCAAGGTATCCGGCCTGAGCCCTCGCACGATCTTCCGCCACTATGCGAACCACGACCGGCTGATCGCCGAGACTGTCAGGGATATGTTTCAGGAGTCCGGCCGTTTCCCCGACCTGGGCTCACCACGCGCTGTTGACGACGTCGCCGCCTGGATCGAGGCCTTGCCTCAGCACGTCACCGATGTTGACCGCTGGCTCGAGGATCTGGCCGTGATCGTGCACACCCGGATGGCAGAGGTCTTCGGCACCGCCTTCTGGGATATCTATGCGCCACCTCGGCCCGGATCGGAGGCTCTTGCGGAGGTTGCCGATCTCAGCAGGGCGTATCGCCGGAGCGGGATGCACTACATGGCCGCGATCGCCTGGCGATCTGCCGGGGGCGAAGGGGAGCCGCCCGAGGACTTGACGCTGGCCTTCGCCTTGAATCTCTCGGCTCACACGACCCAGGCCCTCATGGTCGACTTCGACCAGACCCCGGCCGAGATTGGAGCGCTCACGGCCGAGATCCTGAAGACCCTCCTGTGGCGCGCCATCCAGCAACAGCGTTCAACGGCGGGAAAATGACCCTCCGCTGACTCGGCGATTCCGGGTGAGCAGCTGATCGATGATCGAAGCTCTCCGGTCGAGCCTCGGCGAAACAGGAGGCCAGACGGTTTCCGCCGCGGCACATCGTTGGGCACCCCGACCTCCCTCGTAACCCGATCCTGCTCGGGATCGGGGACGTCGCCCGCTCGCGGGCCCCCTTCCGCCCTCGCCGGATCTCACACAATCCCAGGTCATCGCCCCTGACGCGCAGATGTAACGGCGCTGTAACGGCGGGGGCGGAAGATCACGTCATGGCTGGCGCCGCTGGCCTGAGGTCCGGACCTCACACCGGCCCTCGATGACGGGGCAAGGGAGATCGTGGTGAACCAGACCCAGGAGTCGCCTCCTTCGCTTGTCGAAGAGCACCGACAGCTCACGCGCTGGCGCATCAGACGAGCAGCCATGGAGGCCGTCGCCCGACGGGGCTTCGATGCCACGGTCGAGGAGATCGCCCAGATGTCGGGCGTGAGCGCCCGGACCATCTTCCGCCACTACGCCAGCCACGACCAGTTGGTCCTCGCCACGGTCAAGGACATGTTCGCGGCGTGCGGACGCCGGCCGATCGAGGGCCTGCCGTCACCGGACGCCGACCTCGACGCCTGGATCGAAGGCTTCATGGTCACGATCCACACCCGCAACGCCGAGATCCTGGGTGAAGCCTTCTGGGACATCCACACCCCGAGCCGGACCACTTCGGCTGTGCTCGGCGAGATAGGCCCCCTGCGCCGCCACGCCCGTACCCGCGGAGCGCACCTCGTGGCCTCGCTTGCCTGGCACAAGGCCGGCGGGGTGGGTGAGCCCCTCCCGGACCTCGTGTCTGCATTCGCCCTCAACCTCTCCGCCTTCACCACCCAAGCCCTCACGGTGGACTTCGATCAGACGCCGGCTCAGATCGGGGCATTGACGGCCGCCATTCTGAAGGTGCTGCTCGTGCGCGCTGTCGAAGAACAACGCGGTGAGGCCATAGCCGACGGGGGCTCGGTTCGACTGTCGATGACCTCCTGACGTGCGTCGTCCGTTCCCGGCGGTGACGGGCCAAAGCCCAGATGGACCAGAATGTCCGGATGGGAGACCTTGCTCAAGACACCGTCGTCGAAGGGGCCGACGGGCACTACCAGGCCGCGCTGTCGCCGGACTGGGAGATCTGGGGACCCAATGGGGGTTACGTCGCAGCCGTGGCGTTGCGAGCGGCAGGTGCACACAGCCGCCACCCCAGACCGGCCAGCTTGCTGTGTCATTTTCTCGACGTCGCAGGATTCGAGGATGTCGACATACATGTCGAGACGCTGCGCGAGAGTCGCAGGGCCGAGTCCATGCGCGTGTCCATGACCCAGCAAGGACGTCGAGTCCTCGAAGCCCTCGTCTGGGCGGTGGACGGCGACCTATCGGGCCTGGAGCACGACACGCTGACGGCGCCCGATGTGCCCCGGGTGGACGAGCTCGTCCCGATCCAGGACCTGTTCCCGGCTGAAGACCCACGGCCGCGCTACACATTCTTCGACAACCTCGAGGAGCGACCGGTGCACTGGATCAGCGACTGGGAGAGCCGACCCGCGGGCGTCCCCGTCCACCAGTGCTGGTATCGATTCCGCCATTCGCCACCGCCCGTCGATGCTTGGGTCACAGCGGGGCACCTGGCGATCCTCGTCGACACGTTCCAGTGGCCCGCGGCGGTCAGTGGCCATGCAGGAGGAACCGTCGCCTACATGGCCCCAAGTCTTGACCTCGCCTGCCGGTTCCACCGCCTCGAACCCGTGGGGGATGCAGATTGGCTCCTGGTCGAGGCACGATCTCCGATCGCAGCCGACGGCCTCGTCGGTGGCACCGCGTCTGTGTGGAACACCGGCGGAGCGCTGCTCGCCTCGGGCGGGCAGCAGATGCTGTGTCGGCCGGCACCAGGGTTCGCCTAGACAGGGTCCGGGGTCGCTGTGTGCGCCGGAACGCCGGCAGTCGCCGGAGTCGCCGGGATAGCCGAGCCGAATCCCAGAAGGCCCGAGCAGTGCTCGGGCGGGTTATGAGAAGCTGAAGCATGGTCCTCGGCCGCGATCTGGCTGCGCTCCTTGGCGCGCTTTTGCTCGTCGCCACGGGCTGGAGCGTGATCGGCACCGTCGTCGTCCCTCGTCGGATCCGCAGCCGCCTCACCAGAGCCGTCGCCGTCGCTGTCGATCGGACCTTCCACTTCGTCGCCGACAAGTTCGACTCCTACGAACCTCGTGACCGGATTCTGGCCACCCAGGGGCCGATCCAACTCATTCTGCAGATCGTGGTGTGGCTGGCCTTCTTGGAAGTCGGCTTCAGCCTGCTCATGTGGCCGTTCATCGGCCAGGCGGGATTCTCCGGTGGCTTCGAGCAGGCCGGGTCCGCACTGTGCACGTTGGGATACCTCACACCTCGCTCGAGCCCCGTGGCGGCGCTCGACTCGCTTGCCGCGCTCTCCGGTCTGGGAACGGTGGCCCTGCAGATCGGCTATCTCCCGACGCTGTACGCCGCCTTCAACCGTCGCGAGGCACTCGTGACGCTGCTGGACTCCAGAGCAGGCGTACCGTCTTGGGGCCCCGAGCTCCTGGCGCGTACCCACTACGGATTGGGAACCGGCGTCTCCGCCGTGGAAGAGCTGCCGGAGCTCTTCGAAGAGTGGGAGCGATGGTCGGCTGACGTTTCCGAGAGCCACACAACGTATCTGCCCCTCGTGAACTTTCGCTCCCCGCGATCGCTGTCCTCGTGGGTCACCGCGCAACTGGCCGTGCTCGACGCAGCCGCACTCTACCTTTCACTGTTGCCCGACGCTCCAGGTGCGATATCCGCTCGGCTGTGCCTGCGCGGCGGCTTCAGCTGTCTCACGACGATCGCTCGTGCACGTGGCTTTATGGTCCCCGACGAGCCCGATCCAAACGACGGCATCGCTCTCACCTACGGTGAATTCCTCGACGCCGTCGGTCGCCTGCGGGAGGTCGACTTTCCCCTCGAGCGCCCGAGCGATGAAGCATGGCTCGACTTCGTCGGCTGGCGGGTCAACTACGAAACAGCTGCCTATGCCATCGCCCGCGCCATCGACGCTCCGCCGGCGTTGTGGTCGGGACCACGGCGGCACCCGATCCCGATGATTCCACCCCTCCGACCGGCGACGCTTCGTGCCGGCAAGCCCCCCCTACGGCCCAAGGAGTAGCGGGCACGAGGCGCCTCTGGATGCCGGGTGAGGACTGCCAGCTCTCCCGGGACTTGGCCGCCTGCATGACCTGGTGGCCCGCGGGCCGTTCGAACTCACCACGCCTCCGTCTCGAGACCGCTCAGTCGGGGATGAGGCGGAGACGTTTCCCTTCGTCGTTTCGCCAGGTGATCCGACGACGTTCTCTACCTTCCGTCGGGCATCACGGACGAATGTTGGTCCGTTGTGCCTCATCGTCCTCAAGAAGGTCTTCCCGCCTGCCGATATCGTACCGAAGACCCCTGAGAGGGGCGCCTGGTTTGACAGGGCTCCGTAGCGCGGTAGCCCACCGCCGAGGCTCGACGTGACCTCTCCCGACCGCTGGAAGAGGCATGTCATGCACTTCGATCGCTCCGATTGTTCATCGCGTCCGTCCCAAGCGAGACGATTGATCCTCAGGCGTTCGCCGGTCTTTATCGGGGCCGTCGCACTGGCCGTCGTCATTCCCGCGATCGGAGCGGCTGCCGCTCAGGCCCCGGTCGGATTGGGTAGCGCCGGGAGTTTCGCCGTCCTTGCCGGTAGCGGGATCACGAACACAGGGGCCACCACCGTTACCGGAGACATCGGCACCTTTCCGACCACATCGGAGACCGGATTCGGCTCCCTGAGCCTCACAGGAACGAATCATGACGGTGATGCCGTCACCCAACAGGCCAAGACAGATCTCACGGCCGGCTACAACACCGCCGCCGGTGCCGGCCCCGTCACTGCCGTTCCTACGGAGCTGGGTGGAACGACTCTGACGCCCGGTGTCTACGGTGGTCCGACTCTTGGCATCACGGGCACCTTGACGCTGAACACATTGGGCGACCCTGACGCTGTGTTCATCTTCAAGGCCTCGTCCACGTTTATCACGGCATCGACCAGTGCCGTCGTCGTCCTCAATGGCGGCACAGCGTGCAACGTCTTCTGGCAGGTCGGGAGCTCCGCCACGCTAGGGACGAACTCACACCTGGTCGGAAGCGTCCTCGCCCTGACGTCCGTCACCGCCACCACGGGGGCAACGATCGAGGGCCGCCTGCTCGCCCGCAACGGTGCGGTCACCCTGGACCACAACACCATCACCACACCGACCTGTGCCGCCGTCTCGTCCACGACGCCGACCACCACACCCCTCGGATCGAAAGCGTCGGACACCGCTAGCCGAGCAGGAACCACAGGAAGTGGAACGGCAGCGTCGGGAACCGGGGCGGGGACGACCGGCAGCGGGACCCCAGGGGCCGCTTCATCGACCCCGCCGGGAGGACTGGCCATGACCGGCTTCGATCCCCGTACACCGCTCCTACTGGGTGGGCTTCTGCTGATGTGCGGCGTGCTCCTCCTGAGGGTGTCCAGCCGTCGGAGGACGAGCCCGTGAATCCCGCGTTGGCGCAGGCACGTGCGCCGGGAGCGGTCGGTGCGAGGTCGGGGCAGGAGGGTCAGCGCCGCGCCGTGGAGAGCATCATTACCTCACTCCCCGGCGACGAGGTCGGCTCCATGCAGATCCTCGTCTGTTATACGGACGGGACGGTCTCGGCGTGCGACGGCTGTCTCCGTGAAGCCGATGCAAAGGCGCGTGGCTGCGGGCTCACCCGGGTTCCGACGAGCGATAACACCATTCAATGGGCTCGGGACACTGACACGCTCCGAAGCCCGTTCTCGGCACCCTACCGATGAGCGGAACCCAATGGTGGCGTGACCGATGATGCGTCGCGAATCCTGCAGATGACCGCCCAGCGCCGCCGCCAGATCCTGACTGGGCCCCCATTTGAGTTTCAGCCCAGGTCCGACAGCGCTGTGATCGCCCTCCGCTCGACACCAGCGAATCCACCGGCGGCGGCAGTGTCTCGGGCACGCTCCAAGTGCGACCGCGCCCAATCGATGTCGCCCGCTTCTCTACGGGCGTTCAGCATCTGGCCCCACCAGAGTTCGGTGAGGGCGGCCGAGTACCGCATGTGGCCACGGGCGTTGACCTCGGTCGCCTCGGAAAAGTGGGCTTCGGCGAGGTCGTAACGACCCAGGACGGAGGCTAACCCCCCGAGGCTCACCGTGACCGGGGTGAACCCGAGTGTGCCGATGAACGGGACCTGGTCGTGATAGGGGGCGAGCAGGTCGTAGAGCGTCCGGGCAGGCTGGGCGGCGCGTAGCTCGACGGCCACGAATGCGTACGAGCTGACCCCCATCAACCACACGAAGTCGAGTGGAAGGGATCCGAAATCGTCGGCGGCTGCCTCGTTGAGCAGGCCGAGGGCTGTGGCGTCATTTCCACCTTCCAGGTGGGCCGATGCCAGAAGTGGACGGAACGCCGGAAGGCCGGGGTTCTCGGTGACGGCCTGTTCGATGAGCGTGACGAGCTCCGAGAGCCGGCCCTGCTGATGGCGCACGTACATGAGCTGGGATCCGAAGATCGCGTACGCATCGGGCTGGCCGCTGTCGGTGCCCATCTCGAAGGTGGCCGTGGCGAGACGTTCGGCCCGTTCGGTCTCCCCGGCGATAATGGCCTCACCCACCTCTTTGAACGCTGTCATCCACATCAATGTGGGTTGTCGGAGGCGATTGCTGATCGCTCGGAGATCGTACAGACACTGAAAGGCCATCTCGAAATCGCCGGCCTGTACCGCATTGACCTGATTGTTGCTACCGGCGTGGTAGAGGATCTCGGGATCGCCCAGCCCCTCGGCCAATGCAAGGGCTTCGGTTGTGTCGGCCATCCGCTCCGGAAGAGCGGACGGAATCTGGATCGGGTTGTTGAGCAGGCAAAGCACCCGGATGAGCGTGTCCGGATCAGCCAGCCGCCGCGCCATGGCTTTGGCATCGTCGGCAAGGGAGCGACGTTGCTCGAGCGGCCCGAAGCAGAGCTCGCTGCACAAGGTGGCGAGCAGGAGTGCCCGCTCGGGGCTGTCGTCATCCGCAAGAGCGCCAAGGGCGGCCTTGAGCACGGCCACCTTCTCGGTATCGATGACGCCACTGGCACTGAACCACCCTCGGTTGTTCGACAGGGCGGCCTGAACCAACCGATCTGTGGCGCCGAGCTCCCAAGCCCGCTGCGCCGCGTCGAGGTACGTCTCCCGGAAGGCGGCGACCCCGGACTGTCGTTGCGCCTTGCCCAGCCCGAGGCGCAGGTCGCAAGCAAGGAGAGGGTCACCGTCCGGAACCAGTTCGACGAGCTGGAGGGCCTGGGAGAAATAGCGGACGGCGTCGTCGGGAGCAAGCGCCGCCAGTGCGGCCTCGCCGGCCTGGCGGGCGTACCCGATGGCTTTGGCGGTGCCGATGGGTTGGGGGGCATTGAACCAGTGAAAGGCAAGTTCGCCCACCCGCGGACCGGGGCGATCACCGACCATGGTCTCGATGGCCTCGGCGACCTGGCGGTGGACCCTCGCCACTCGGGTCGCACTCAGGTCCTGGTACAGGGTGTGCTGGATGAGTGCATGGGAAAAGCAGTACCGACCGGGGGTGCTCGGGAGCTCACGTACGAGTGCGGCGGCAGCGGCGTCGTCGAGGAGGTCGAGAAGGTCGTCCTCGGTGCGCCCGGTGACGCGGGCGAGTAGATCCAGGTCGAATTCCCGTCCGATCACCGAGGCGAGTGGCAGGACCTGGCTGACAGCCTTCCCCAGACGTGCCACCCTGGAACCGATGACCAGGCGCACGCTCTCGGGCATTGCCATCGCCCGGAGGTCCGAGGCGGCAGCCCACCGTCCGCTGTCGTCCTGGTAGATGGCGCCAGTCTCGGTGAGGTGGCGCAGGACCTCACCGACGAAGAACGGGTTTCCGTCGGTCTCGCGATACAGGGCATGCGCCAGTGCGACCCCGTCATCATCCAGATGGTGCCCGGCGGCGGCCTCCATGAATGCGAGCACTCCGGTGTCATCCAAGCCGGAAAGCGCGATGCGGCTGACACCGTTCTCCCGTCGAAGTGCAGCCAAGGCCTCGGTCAACGGGTGGGGGTTGGCAAGCTCCGAGTGCCGATAGGTGCCCACGATGAGCATGCGCAGCGGTGTCGAGTTGGCCACCACATGGCGCAGCAGCTGCAAGCTGGGCTTGTCGGCCCATTGAAGATCATCCAGTACGAGGACCAGAGGCTTCTCCTCAGAAACCTGGGCGAGCAGCCCGACCACCGCGTTGTAGAGGAGGTAACGCTCGATGTCGGGGTCGGCGCTCTGAGGCGGGGGCAGATCTCCGAGGCGCTGTCGGAGGGCCGGGGTGATCTGGACGAGCTCAGCAGCGAAGGACTGCACATGTGCGCGCAGGGCTTCTTCAGGTGCGTAGGTGACGTAGTGCGACAACGCCTCGACGAAGGGCCCGTAGGGGGCCCCGAGGTCCTCGTCGCACCGTCCCAACAGTACGACCGCGCCTGCCGAGAACGCGTCGCGAGCCACCTGCGTGGCAAGCGTGGTCTTGCCGATGCCGGCCTCACCGGAGACCAGGACGATCTCGCGCCCCTCGCCGGCCACGACCCGCTTGAACGCATCGGCGAGCGATGATGCCTCGCTGTCGCGTCCGATCACTCCGACGACCGGCGCGATCTCGAGGCGGGAAGGCGCTGGTATCACATGTGTCACCTCGACGTCGCCAAGCGGCTCCCAGACGACCTCGAGGGTTTCTACCGGGCCGGGCAGGCCCTTGAGCTCCAACTCGCCGTGGGGTACGAGGGTGTGCGAGCTGCGGCGACCCGCCATCGCCCGCACGACATCGGCAGCCAAGATCTGCCCACCGTCGCTTGACGAGCACAAGCGGGCGGCCTCGATGACCGGATCCCCGAAGTAATCGTCGTCCTCGGTGGTGACCTCGCCGCCGCTCAGACCCACGCGAAGCCCGACCGCGTGCTTCTGGGAACGATTGTCGCGCTCGACAACCTTCTGCATGGCCACCGCGCACGACAAGGCGGCCGATGCGGTGGCGAAGACGACCATGAGCCCGTCGCCCATGTTCTTGACCTCGGTGCCACCTGCTTCGGCCACCGCCTGACGCAACAAAGAGAAGTGGTGTCGACGAAACTCGTCGACAAGATCCGGTGCCAGCCGTGACGCCCAGTTCGTGGAATCGACCATGTCGGTGAACAGCACCGTCACATTGCCGACGCTCTGTCCCGTGGGTCTCGACGCCGGCGCCGTGGTGTGGGTTTGGCGGGCGATGGCCCGATCGAGAGCGACGAGTTCCGGAGATGGCTCGGTGCCGACCTCGTCGATCAGGAATTGCCGGTAATTCTGGAACACCCTGAGAGCGTCGACCCGCCGCCCGCAGTCGGCCAGGGCTCTCATCAACAACCCCCGAGGCCGGTCGCGGAAGGGATTGGCGGCGATGAGAGCCTCGAGCGTGGCGATGGCCGAGCTCCACTCGCCATTGTCGAGCAGGAGGCCGGCCAGGTCCTCGACCGCCCCCGCCCGCAACTCGGCGAGGCGCCTGGACTCGCCCATGGCCCAGAGCTCGTGGGCGAACTCGCCATAGGCGTCGCCCCGCCACAGGGAGATGCCCTCCTCCAGGAGCCGCCGCGCCTCGGCGCCATTATTGGATAGCGCCGCTGCCGCCAGGCAGGCCTCAAACTGACGGGCGTCCACGGCATCAGCGCGCAACTCGTAGCCGGGCGGCACGCTCACCAAGGTGGCGGCACCGAGGAGCCGGCGGAGCCGGCTGACCGTCGTCCGCAGGGCACCCGCCGAGAGCTCCAGGTGATCTGCCAGGGAGTCGGCCGACACCACGGAGGCTCGAGCGAGAAGCAAGCAGACAAGGCGGCGCTGGGAGGCGCTCGGTAGATCGATCTGGATCGCCTCTCGCCCCATGACCTGGAGCGAGCCGAGCACCCTGAACTCCACTCCTCGTCCCCTTCCGCCGGGGGTAAGGGTACCGCATAATCCCAGGTCAACACCACTGATGCACAGATGTAACGCCGCTGTAACGGCGACTGGAGAGGATCGCCCCAGGGCTGGCGGGGCCGGCTCGGGTTCCGAGTGCGATTTGAGGACCATCACAAGACAAGGGGAGACCATGTATCTGTTCACGCGACGTACGCGTCTCATCGGTGGCAACGAAATGGCCGGGGTGGAGTGGGCCGGCTCGATCTGTGCCAAGGTCAAAGAGGTCACCGGTCAGGAGATCGAACTGTGGGCGAGCGTCTTCTCGCCGAGAAGCGGAACCATCTCCTGGACCGGCTGGTTCGAGGACCTGGCCTCGCTCGAGAACGTGGGCGACAAGCTCGAAGCCGAACCATCGTTCAACGACCTTTCCGACGAGGGCGTGACATTCACTGACGGCACTCTGGATGACGGGCTCATCCAACCCATCTACGGGATGCCCACCGGTGCCGCCCAGTACGTGGGAGGCGTCGTGGCGGTGACGACGGCAGGCAACATCGAGCGCGCCATGACAGCCGGCGTCGAGATCGCGCAGAAGGCCGAGGCCATCACCGGGCTCCCCACGCTCTTCGTACGCTCTCTGACCGGTCCCTACGGCGGCGTGGGCTGGCTCACCGGATACGAGAGCGTGTCTCAGATGCAGAAGGCCGACACTGCCTTGGCCAGCGACCCGAGCTGGTTGAAGCTCCTCGACTCGACCAGTGGCTGCTTCGTCGACGATCCCTCGGTCACACAGACGACCATCTACCGAAAGCTCGGCTGATCCGTCGGGGCGCACGGTGCGGGGTGGCGCTCCCCGGGCCCGCGCCGTGACGGCCCGTTGACGACGGGCCCGACGGTGCAGCCGTCGCCGGATGCCCAGAGCGGGTGCGCTCCAGCTCCAACGACCAGCAACAGGAGATGCGACGATGAGTCGATCCCGAGGCCTCGATCAACAGCTGCCTCACCGCCCGGTGACCGGCTCGACCCATTCCGATCGGCGGGTTGGCCTCGATGTGCCCGTCACCAAGACGGTGAGCGGGCTGCCTGCCAAACGGGGCTTCACCGGAGCCTGCACCAGATCCGGGGCCGTGGTGGCTGGAGGCGACGTGGCCGAGGTGGCCGAGGTGGAGCCGCCTGCGGCCACCACTGAGGGGTCCGTCGGGGAGGTGGCCGTCCCCGGGGCGGCAGGCGGGTTGTCGGTTACCATCTCGGGCACAGCGGGCCCGGTGCAATCGCCTCGCCGGGCGACCAAGTACCGGAAGCGTTGAGCGAAGACCTTCGAGCACTCGAGGAAACAATGGCACTACGTCGCGCTACGTCTGCCCCCCAAGATCTGAGTGTCGAGCCTCGACCGTCAGGACGAGGGACGATCGGCATCCTGGCGATCACGATGCAGGACCTGCGCTTCCGGGCCCGGCAATTCCTCATTGCCGTCGTTGGGGCGGCACTTGTATTCGCAATGGGCTTGCTTCTGTCCGGCATGGCGGCGGGATTTTCCTTCGAGATCCACCAGACCGTGCAGGCCATCGGAGCCGATGCATGGGTGCTGGCGGCCGGATCACCGGGGCGGGTGGCTGCGCTCCCCGCCATTCCCGCTTCGGCCGTGGCAGCTGTGGCGCGAGAGCCGGGCGTGACCCGGGCGGACCCCATCGTCATTGCGCCTCAGGCCGCACAGGTGGGATCCGCCAGTCTCAGCGTGGTCCTGATCGGGACGACACCCGGGGGGCTCGGCAGCTCCACCGTTCAGGCCGGCCACGCGGTGCGGAAAAGCGGAGAGGCCGTTGTCGATGCCCGCCTCCACCTCGGGATCGGGGGTGTCTTCACCGTGTCGGGGCGCAGCTTCACGGTGGTCGGGACGGTGAGCGACCGTACACTGCTGGCTGGAGAGCCCAACGCCTACGTGACGCTGCACGATGCCCAGGCCGTGCTGTACGGCGGTCGGCCCTTGATCGGCGCCGTGCTCACATCGGGGACACCCGCCTCGGTGCCGTCGGGGATGAGCGTGCACACCAATGGACAGATCGAGGCGGCCAGCTTGAACCAGATGGCTCCGGCGGTCTCGTCCATCGACAACTCCCGTGTGTTCATGTGGGTCATCGCCGCGCTGCTTGTGGCCGCCCTGGTGTATGTCACCGCGTTGGAACGGACTCGTGACTTTGCCGTCCTTAAAGCCCTCGGTTCGTCGTCTGGCACGCTGTTCGTCGGCTTGGCGGTCCAAGCCGTGATCGTGGCATTGGCCGCCGCGGCCATTGCGGCGTTGATCGCCAACTTCATGACAGGTCTATTCGCCCAGCCCGTCGAGATACCATCCAGCGCGTTTGTGATCTTGCCTCTGATTGCTCTCGCCGTTGGGATCCTCTCGAGTCTGGCGGCGCTTCGGCGTGCTGTATCGGTCGACCCAGCTGTGGCCTTCGCGGGCTGACGGCTCGGACGAGGAGCGGGGAACACTCATGGCAGAGCTCAAGGTCAGCAATCTCACCGTCGAATTCATATCCGGCGATTACGTTGTCCGACCACTCAACGGCTTGTCGTTCGACGCCGAGGACGGCGAGCTGGTCGTCGTGCTGGGCCCGAGCGGGTGCGGGAAGACGACGCTGCTCTCGTGTCTTTCCGGCCTGCTGACGCCGACGTCGGGGTCGATCACGTTCCGTGACATCGACGTGGGAGCGTTGACGGGCCCCGCGCTCGGGGACTACCGCCGGTACACGGTGGGTGTCGTGTTCCAGGCTTTCAACCTGATCCGCAGTCTGTCGGCGCGGGCCAACATCACCGCTCCGCTTCGTCTCGCCAACGTTCCGCGCCGAGCAGCGAATGTTCGGGCCGAGCAATTGCTGGAGGTCGTCGGCCTGGCTGATCGTGCCGGGCACAAGCCGGCGGAGATGTCCGGTGGCCAGCAGCAACGCGTGGCGATCGCCCGGGCCCTGGCCCACGACCCGCCGCTGGTCGTGGCCGACGAGCCCACTGCGCATCTCGACTACATCCAGGTGGAAGGGGTGCTGCGCCTGCTCAGACAACTCTCTGCACCCGGTCGGCTCGTGCTCGTGTCAACCCATGACGATCGCATCACCAACATCGCAGACCGGGTGATCGAGCTCGCCCCCGAATTCGCCAACGCTGACCGCGACCCTGAGGCGGTCGTCCTCGCCGCGGGACAGGTGCTGTTCAGGCAGGGGGATCGTGGCGACCTGATCTACATGGTTGAGGACGGTGTGGTCGAGATCTACCACGTTCGCGCCGACGGCAGCGAGAACATCCTGGCGCACATCGGGAGCGGCAACTATTTCGGTGAGCTCGGTCCCATGCTGAACCTTCCACGCAGCGCCTGCGCTCGGGCGAAGGCGCCGTGTCGGCTGACCGGGTACACGGTCAGAGCTTTCCGTCGAGCGTTCCCGACGGTGGAGTCCCCCGCACTCGCCTTGACCACCTCCCCGTCAGACCTTTGGATGACGTGATCGCCGGCAGGAGTGGCGAGTCCCCCCGATAGGGAAGCCGAAGGGCTGACTGTTACGAATTGGGCAGGACCACGACCTGCGTCGTCTTGACGTCAGAGGTCGAGCCCGACGGAGGACCCACCAACCACGTTTGATCTCCGACGCACACGAAGCGGAAGGAGGGCGAGCCGGCGGCGTCCTTCTTAAGACGGTGCGGGGTGGACCGCCCTCCAATATGCGGGAACCGTCGTCGTCGGTCACACCCTGAGGCACGCCAACGAGGCCTACGGCTTCTTCGGCAGCGTCATCGGGCCGATCTCGTTCCTCTATCTCACCGGCGAGATCGTCGTATACGCCGCCGAGTTGAACGTCGTGCGAGCCAGACATCTGTATCCGAGAAGCATTGCCCCACCGCCCTTGACGAGAGCCGGGAAGGCCGAGCTCACCGCAGTGGCGAAGCAGGGGGAGCGGCACCCGGAACAGAGCATTAGGGTCGAGTTCTCGGCACCCCCGAGAACGTCATGACTCGGGGGGATCACCCATGGGGTCTGATGGGTGCTGGGGCATCGGATCGAGCGCAAGGGCCAGCAGAGCAGCGTCATCATCGCCGTTCGCTCTTCCCTCGATGACGCGGGAGCAGATGTCCTCCGGTGTGCGGGGAGCACTCAGCGCGAGAGCCCGCAACTGCTGCATGGCCTCGTCGAGAGGTCGCGACCGCTCTGTGAGCACTCCATCGGTGAGGAGCAGGAGGACGTCGCTAGGGCACAGCGTCAAGGTGAGTGGCTCCGCCGTCTCGGCTTCGACACCCAACAGCGGGTTCGGGGCAGTGGACACGAACTCGGCCCCCGCCTCTTTGATCAGCAGAGGCGGGAGGTGACCGGCTGACGCCAAGACGACGCGCCCGCTCGTAGGATCGATCTCGCCCACCAGTATCGTCGCCAACCGACCGAACCCGAGGTACTTCCAGCTGGTCCGCAGGGCATGGATGACTTCGCTCGGGTCGTTGCCCTCGCACGCCAAGGTACGAATGGCGCTCCGCAACTGCCCCATGACGGCAGCGGCCCGCCGGTCATGGCCTTCCACATCTCCGATCGCCATCCATGCCTTGCCGCCTGGGAGCTCCATGGCGTCGTAGAAGTCGCCACCCACCTCGAGGCTCGATGAGGCGGCGAGGTATCTCGTGTGGACGCGGAGACTGGCGATCCTGGGGAGCTCAGCGGGGAGCAGCGCCGCCTGGAGCTCGTGGGAGGTCTGTGCCGTCGACTCGAGTTGCCGTGCGTTGGCGACGACCGAACCGACGTGTCGCGCCAAGCTCTCGGCCAGATCCACGTCACTGCGAGAGAACGGGCGCGAGCACGAAACCATGGTGAGTGCCCCCACGATGGGGTTGGCCGAGATCGGGACGACCAGATAGGACCGGAACCGGAGTGCTTTGGTCAGCGCGAAGTGTTGCTGATCGTGGGTCGTGGCGCGCAGGAACTCGTCGGACATCGTGGTGGACCAGCGCGAGCCACCCATATGCAGGACCTCCGCTGCGGGGTGTCGCCCGTTTGCGTCGGGTGGGAAGTCGGTCCGAAGTCGATCGGCGAGAGGCTGCATGGCGGGATCAGCGTGCCGAGCAACGATGCGTTCGAGGGTACCGTCATCGATGACGTCGATGAGGCAGATGTCACCCAGTACCGGCAGCGCGGCGCGGGCGAGCTCGTCGAGCGTCGCCGTCAGATCGGTGGCGTCGGCCATGATCTTGGCCGTCTCCGCCAGGAAGGTCATCACCTGGGCGATTCGCCGCTGCTCCTCGAAGAGACGCACTCGCTCGAGGGCGACGGCAAAGCGCTCCGCCAGGAGGCCGAGGAGTTCGGCGTCGGAGGTCGTGAAGTGACCCACGTGTCGGCTCCCGGCGTGCAGAACACCCAGCACGCGTCTTCCAGAGAGGATCGGCACAGCGACGATTGACCGCAGCCCCCGCTCAGGCAGCACGGGCGAGACCGGTGTGATGCGCGACAGATCACGCACCACCAGTGGCTCACGACGACGCGAGCACCTGCCCCGCCGTACCTTCGCCGGCGGGGATGCGGAGCCGGGTGGTCCCTTCCTCGCCGAGCCCGATCGACGACCGGCTGACGAGGGCGTCCTGCGCCTCGTCGGCTAGGAGTATCGACACTTCGTCGGCCGCGAAGGCCGTCTGCA
>JBEKVE010000011.1:0-39731 GCA_049514335.1 Acidimicrobiales bacterium | reverse complement strand
CGTGGTGCTGGCCGGGCGCCCCGCTTCTGACCGTCGGAGCTTCGTCGACAACGAGCTCGCCAACTACCGGGTGATCGGCTCGCACGGCGATCTGGTCGACGAGGCGTGGCGCCGGGAACGCTTTAGCCGGATCTTCGACTGGGGCCACAACGCCGCCGGACTCGGACGCCAGACCATGGCCATCGTGGCCACCGGGGACCGCACGGCGTCGTTGGCGTCGGTGGTCGCCCCCACCCTGGTCGTCCACGGCGCGGCGGACACCCTGGTGGCGCCGAGCGGGGGCGAGGCCACGGCCCGCGCCATCCCCGGCGCCGAGCTGCTCGTCGTGCCCGACCTCGGCCACGAGATCCCCCCGGCATCCTGGCCGCTCGTGGTAGGGGCGATCGTGGCCAACGCCCGGCGTGCCGACGCCCGGCGTGCCGACGTCCGGCGTGCCGAGGCCGGGGCTGTCGGCAGCGGCGGTTCTCGGTGAGGGGACCCCTCGACGGCGTCCGGGTGGTCGAGCTGGCCGGCATCGGTCCCGGTCCCTACACCTGCATGCTCCTGGCCGACGCCGGGGCCGACGTGCTGCGCGTCGACCGGGCCACGGCCAGCCCGCCGGCGTCACCTCTCACGGGCGGGCACTGGGACCTGCTCAACCGCAGCCGCCGCTCGGTGGCGGTTGACCTCAAGCATCCCGACGGCGTGGGCCTCGTGCTCGACCTGGTGGAGCGGGCCGACGGGTTGGTGGAGGGGTGGCGCCCCGGTGTGGCCGAGCGGCTCGGTCTCGGGCCCGAGGCGTGCCTGGCCCGCAACCCCCGCCTCGTCTACGGGCGCATGACGGGGTGGGGCCAGGACGGCCCGCTGGCGTCGGCCGCCGGGCACGACATCGACTACATCGCCCTGGCGGGCGCCCTGTGGCCCGTGGGCCGGGTCGGGGAGCGCCCCGTGCCGCCGCTCAACCTGGTGGGCGACTTCGGGGGCGGGGGGATGATGCTCGCCTTCGGCCTGTGCGCGGCGCTGCTCCACGCCGCCAGGACGGGGGAGGGCCAGGTCGTCGACGCCGCCATGGTGGACGGGGCGGCGTCGCTCATGACCATGACCTACGCCTTCCGACAGCTCGGCCTGTGGACCGAGGGACGGGGTGTGAACGTCCTCGACACCGGCGCGCCGTTCTACGAGGTCTACGACACCGCCGACGGGAAGTGGTTCGCGGTGGGGGCCATCGAGCCCCAGTTCTACGCCGAGCTGCTGCGCGTCCTCGGGCTCGACCCGGCCGAGCTCCCCGCCCAGAACGACAGGGAGCAGTGGCCCGCCATGAAGGAGCGCTTCGCCGCCATCTTCCGCACCCGGACGCGCGACCAGTGGACCGAGGCCTTCTCCGGCACCGACGCCTGCGGCGCACCGGTGCTGTCGCCGTGGGAGGCCCACACCCATCCCCACAACCAGGCGCGGGGCACCTTCGTCGAGGTGGAGGGGATCGTGCAGCCCGGGCCGGCGCCGCGTTTCAGCCGCACCCCCGGTGCGGTGCACAACCCGCCCCCCGTGGCCGGGCGCGACACCGACGCGGCCCTGGCGGCGTGGGGGATCGACGCCGCCCGGGTGCAGGAGCTGCGCGGCGCCGGCGCCGTCAGCTAGTGCAGCACCGCCTCTCGGCGTGCGTCAGAGGTTGACCACCGGGCACGTCACCGTGCGGGTGATGCCCTCGATGAGCTGGATGTGGCTGACCACCATGCGGCCGAGATCGTCCACCGAGGGCGCCTGGGTGCGGACGATCACGTCGTAGGGACCGGTGACGTCCTCGGCCGACACCACCCCGTCGATGCCACGCACCTGTTGCGCGACGTAGGCGGCCTTTCCGACCTCGGTCTGGATCAGCACGTACGCGGTAACCGCCATCGTCGCCTCCTGCGTCGGTCCCGTGCGCCATCGCGCGCCCGGCCCGACCCCATGGTAGTGGCGTCAGGCGCGCCGTCACCTGGTCGTAGTCTGAACTCGTGGCTGGTCGAGGGCGTGAGGCGTCGGCCCGCGTGGTGCGTCAGGTGCGCGACGCCTTCGCCGCCCTGCTGGACCAGAGCACGCCCTTCGGCCGCCTGGCGCTGACCCACGTCGTGTGCACCGCCGGCGACACCCTGGTCGCCATCTCCCTGGCCGGGTCGCTGTTCTTCTCCATCTCCACCAAGGCGGCCCAGGGCAAGGTCATCCTCTACCTGGTACTCACCATGGCCCCCTTCGCCGTGGTGGCGCCGCTGCTGGGCCCGGTCATCGACCGCAGCCGGGGCGCCCGGCGGGCCACGGTGGCGGTGTCGTGCGCGGGCCGGGCGGTGATGTGCCTCATCATGGCCGGGGACCTGAAGAGCCTGCTCATGTTCCCCGAGGCCTTCACCCTGCTCGTGCTGTCGAAGGTGTACCTGGTGACGAAGGGATCGCTCGTTCCCCTGGTGGTGCGGACCCCGACGGCGGCGGTCACGGGGGGAGGCGCCGAGGACACCGCCGCCCCTCGGGCCCCGGGCCGCCGCAGCAAGGGCGGAGGGGACAGCCGCTGGCGGCGGGGGGGAGCCGAGGACAACCCCCTGGCCACCGCCAACGCCCGCCTGGGGCTGCTGGCGTCGCTCACCGGCCTCGTGGCCGCATTGCCCGCCATCGCCGTGCTCAAGCTGCTCGGGGGGCCGTGGGTGCTGCGCCTCGACATGGTGGTCTTCGTGGTGGGCACGGTGGTGGCGCTGCGCTTGCCGGTGGGACGACGGCTGCGGGGCTGGGCACCCGACGGCGCTGGTGCGGGCCCGGCGACGAGCCCGCTCGGCGCGCCGGCGCCAGGGTCCGTGCCTGTGCCCGGGACCGGGCCGGCCCCGGGGTCCATGCCGGCGCCAGAGGGCGCCTGGGACGAGGAGACCCCGCTCGGCGCCCTCGGGCCCGCGGTCAACACCCATCCCGAGGTCATCCTGGCCCTGTCGGCCATGTCCATCCTGCGGGGCCTGGTGGGGTTCCTCACCTTCCTGCTCGCCTTCTCGCTGCGGCGCATGCACACCAGCCACGTCACGGAGTGGCTCGGGTTCATGCTGGCGGCCTCGACCGCGGGCGGCATTCTCGGGGTCCTCATCGTGCCGCGGGCGCGCCGGGTCCTGGCCGAGGTCCAGATGCTGGCCCTGTCGATCTGGTCGGTGGCGTTGGCGGGTGCTCTGGCCGCCTTCGTCGGGGCCGTCGCCATCCAGGCCCTACTGGCCTTCGTGATCGGATTGGCCTCGGCCGCGGCCAAGCCCGCCTTCGACGCCCTGGTGCAGCGCTACGTCCCCACCGCCGCGCAGGGTCGCGCCTTCGCCCGTTTCGAGACGCGCCTGCAGCTCGTGTGGGTGCTCGGCGCCCTGCTCCCGGTGGTGGCCAACCTGCCCCTTGTCTCGGGGGACGTCGTCATCGCCGCCGTGGCGGCGGTGTCGGGCCTGTCCTACCTGACCAGCCGGCGCGCCCTGCGCCACCGGTGGGTGGGGCCCTGAGGCCCCGGCCCGTGCGCCCAGCCCAGTCGGCTCAGCCCAGTCGGCTCAGCCCAGTCGGCGCTCGAGCGCCTCGAGCTGCTCGGAGAGCTCGGCCGGGAGGCGGTCGCCGAAGCGGGCGTAGTGCTCACGGATGAGCGGGACCTCGGACCGCCACTCACCCTCGTCCACCGCCATGAGCTCGTCCAGGGCGCCGTCGGGGAGGTCGAGGCCGGCCGTGTCGAGCGCACCGGGCGACGGGACGTTGCCGATGGCCGTGGGGTGGGCCTCTCCGCGTCCGGCGCAGCGCTCCACGATCCACGCCAGCACCCGCGAGTTCTCGCCGTAGCCGGGCCACAGGAAGTGGCCGTCGGCGTCCTTGCGAAACCA
Source organism: Acidimicrobiales bacterium (assembly GCA_049514335.1). Taxonomy (GTDB): domain Bacteria; phylum Actinomycetota; class Acidimicrobiia; order Acidimicrobiales; family UBA8190; genus JBEKVE01. Next base: position 35,895 of record JBEKVE010000011.1, on the reverse strand, counting down.
GTTCACGTAGTACAGGCGGGGCAGCATGGCGGGGTCCGTGGACTTGCCGATGTCCAGCCAGTGGGCGAAGTAGTCGGCCATGTTGTAGCCGCAGAACGGCAGCATGGCGAAGGGGTCACGGCGGAGGTTCCCGACAGCGCCGGCGGCGGCGGCGGTGGTCTCCGAGGACAGGATCGAGCCCAGGAACACGCCGTGTGCCCAGTCGAAGGACTCGGTGACGAGCGGGACGGCCGAGGCGCGCCGGCCCCCGAAGAGGATGGCCGAGATGGGCACGCCGCGCGGGTCCTCCCACTCCGGCGCGCACGCCGGGTTCTGTGATGCGGGGACGGTGAAGCGGGCATTGGGGTGGGCCGCGGGTGTCCCCGACTCGGGCGTCCAGTCGTTGCCTCGCCAGTCGGTGAGATGCGCGGGTGGCGTGGGCGACATGCCTTCCCACCACACGTCGCCGTCGTCGGTGAGGGCGGTGTTGGTGAAGATGCAATTGCGGTTGAGGGTGGCGATGGCGTTGGGGTTGGTCTCGGTGCTCGTGCCGGGAGCGACCCCGAAGAAGCCGGCCTCGGGATTGATGGCGTAGAGCCGGCCGTCGTCGCCGAACTTCATCCAGCAGATGTCGTCGCCGATGGTCTCCACCTTCCATCCCGGGACGGTGGGGACGAGCATGGCCAGGTTGGTCTTGCCGCACGCCGAGGGAAACGCCCCGGCCACGTAGCGCACCTCGCCGCGCGGCGAGGTCAGCTTGAGGATGAGCATGTGCTCGGCCAGCCAATGGTCGTCGCGGGCCATGGCCGAGGCGATGCGCAGCGCGAAGCACTTCTTTCCGAGCAAGGCGTTGCCGCCGTACCCCGACCCGTAGGACCAGATCTCGCGGGTCTCGGGGAAGTGGACGATGTACTTCCGCTCGGCGTCGCAGGGCCATGGCACGTCGGCCTGGCCCGGCTCGAGCGGGGCCCCCACCGAGTGCAGACAGGGCACGAACTCGCCGTCGTCGCCGAGCACCTTGAGGGCGTCGGCGCCCATGCGGGTCATGATGCGCATGGAGACCGCCACGTAGGGCGAATCGGTGATCTCCACGCCGATGTGGGCGATGGGCGAGCCGAGCGGGCCCATGGAGAACGGGACCACGTACATGGTGCGTCCCCGCATGCACCCCCGGAACAGGTCGGTGAGCGTGGTCCGCATCTCGTCGGGGTCGCACCAATTGTTGGTGGGGCCGGCGTCGGCCTCGTCCTTGCAGCAGATGAACGTCCGGTCCTCGACCCTGGCCACGTCGCCGGGGTCGGAGCGGGCCCAGTAGCTGTCGGGCCGGGTCGCCTCGCTCAGCCGCGTGAAGGTGCCGGCCTCCACCAGCTGGGCGCACAGGCGCTCGAACTCGGCGTCGCTGCCGTCGCACCACTCGACCCGGTCGGCGCCGGTCAGCGCGGCCGTCTCCTCGACCCAGGCGAGGAGCTTTCGATGAGCGGTCGGCGCCATGTCGGGAGATCGTCCTTCCTGCCTTGGCCCTGGGCGCCCTGGGCGGGGCGGTCCGGGAGGCGTGGTGTGTGGTGGTCGGTACGTGGTGGGTTCGAGGGCGCGGCGGGCCGTTGTCTGCGGCCGTCCGACTGTCCCAATGGTAGGCATTGCGCATGCCCAGTCCCAAGTCTGGCATCACGTCACGTGGTCGGGCCGGGACCAGCCGAGGTGGTGGCGAATTCGTCGTGATCGAGGCCCTGCGCCGGGGCTTGCCCGGCCCCCCCGGGGGCGAGGTCTGGATCGGAGACGATGCCGCCGTGCTCGCCCCCGTGGACGGGGTGCTGCTCCTCACCACCGATCTGTCGGTGGAGGGGGTGCACGGCGACCTCGGCCTCATCGGGCTCGACGACCTGGGGTGGCGGGCCATGACCGCGGCGGTGAGCGACATCGCCGCCATGGGGGGACGGGCCCACCGGGCCGTGGTGGGGGTGGCCGGACCGCCCTCCACCGACGTGGCGCGGTTGTACGAGGGCATCGGCGCTTGCGCCGAGCTCCACCGGTGCCCGGTGGTGGGGGGCGACCTGTCGGGGGCGGTGGAGGTCGTCGTGGCCGTGACGGTGACCCAGGCGGCGTCGTCACGTCGTCGCGGTGCACATCCCACGCTCGCCGCCGCCAACAGCGACGACGTCGAAGACGCGCACCGCCGGCCGCGGGCCCGCCTGGCCGAAGGGGAGGTGGCGCGCCTGGCGGGGGCGACGGCCATGATCGACGTGTCCGACGGCCTGCTGGCGGAGCTCGGTCACATCGCCGATGCCTCGGCCGTCGGGTTCCGGCTCGACGGCGTGCCCATTGCGGCCGGCGCCACCCGCGAGGAGGCGCTGGGCGGGGGAGAGGACTACGAGCTCGTCGTGGCCACGTCGGACCCCGACGGCCTGGTGCGCGCCTTCGCCGCCGCCGGGCTCCGTCCTCCGGTCGCGGTGGGCACGTGCTGTGCCGATCCCTCCGAGCGCACCCTCGAGGGCGGGCCGGTGCCCGCCGTCGGGTACGAGCACGACTTCGGGTAACCCGCAGCGCGTCGCGACCGACAAAGGGGCGCGTATCGCCAGGATAGGGGGGGTCCGGAACAGGGGCGGACGTAGACTCCATCCCATGCCGTTCCATCGGGTCCGGGACCCGGAGCGCTTGCAAGCGTTGATCGACGCCATGCTCCTCGTGGCCGGCGACCTCGACATCACCGCCGTGCTCCGCACCATCACGCAGACGGCGGTGGACCTCTCCGGCGCCCGCTACGGCGCCCTGGGTGTTCTCGACACCTCGGGGACCGGCCTGGCCGAATTCATCACCGTCGGCCTGCGCCCCGAGGAGGTGGCGGCGATCGGGCATCTCCCCGAGGGCAAGGGCGTCCTCGGGGTGCTCATCAAGGACCCGAGCCCGCTGCGCCTCGACCACATCGACGAGCACCCCGAGCGCAGCGGGTTCCCCGACGGGCACCCCGCCATGGGTTCGTTCCTGGGCGTGCCCATCACGGCCGGCGGTGAAGCCTTCGGCAATCTCTACCTGTGCGACAAGCAGGCGGCGGCCACCTTCAGCGAGGAGGACGAGGACGTCGTGGTGGCGCTCGGACTCGCTGCGGGCCTCGCCATCGACAAGGCCCGCCTGCACGGACGGATGCGCCATCTGTCGGTGACCGAGGAGCGCGAGCGCATCGCCCGCGACCTGCACTCCACCGTCATCCAGCGCCTGTTCACCGTGGGCCTGTCCCTGCAGGGCACGCTCCGCCTGGAGACGAGTCCCGCCGCCGCCGCCCGCGTGCAGGAGGCGATCGACGAGGTCGACGACACCATCCACGAGATCCGTTCCACGGTGTTCGCCATGAACAGGCAGCGGCGCCTGAGCGGCGGGGTGCGGGCCGAGATCCTCGAGCTGCTCGACAACGTCGCCGGGCTCGACATCGAGACCCGGGTCGACCTCGACGGCCCCATGGACGAGCTCGACCCCTACCTGGTGGACCACCTGCTCCTCTTGCTGCGCGAGGCGGTCTCGAACGTGGTGCACCACGACCGGCCGCGCCTGGTCGAGGTCGACGTCTGCGTGGACGAGGGTGCGCTTCAGGTGCGGGTTTCCACCGACGGCGTCGCTGCGGGCGGGGGCGGCGGCTTAGCCACGGCGGCGGTCGAGGAGCGCGCCAAGCTGCTCGGCGGCTCCTGTGAGCTGTGCCCGCGCCCCGAAGGGGGAACGGAGCTGTTGTGGCGTGTTCCCCGCTCGACGTCGAGGATCGGACGGCCGTGACGACCGCGGCCGCATGGCGTGGCGGGCCGCACCCATTGGGCCGGTGCGGCCCCTCGGGGAGACGGGCCACCTGTGCTAGGCAGGACCCGACGGTGCGCTCCGGTCCCGCCGAAAGCCCGGCGACGACGTCCGGGTCCATGATCGACGCAAGGAAGGCGGCCGCGACGTGACCACCAGAGTGTTCCTGCTCGACGACCACGAGGTGGTGCGGAGGGGTCTGCGGGAGCTGTTCGAGGCCGAAGAGGACCTGACCGTGGTGGGGGAGGGTGCCACCGCCGAGGAGGCGTTGGCCCGCGTGCCCGCCACCAAACCGGACGTGGCCGTGCTCGACGTGCGCCTGCCCGATGGTGACGGCGTGGAGGTGTGCCGGGACCTGCGCTCCGCCATGCCCGAGCTCAAGTGCCTCATGCTGACGTCGTTCGCCGACGACGAGGCGCTGTTCTCGGCCATCTTGGCGGGGGCGAGCGGATACGTGCTCAAGCAGATCAAGGGGAGCGATCTCGTCTCGGCCGTGCGCCGGGTGGCGGCCGGGGAGTCGCTCCTCGATCCGTCCCTGACGCGACAAGTCATGGAGCGCCTGCGCGGGGAGAACGTGGAGGACGAGCGCCTCGCCCGCCTCACCGCTCAGGAGCGCAACATCCTCGAGCTCATCGCCGACGGCAAGACCAACCGCCAGATCGCCGACGAGCTCTATCTGGCGGAGAAGACGGTCAAGAACTACGTGTCGAACCTGCTGTCGAAGATGGGTTTCGCCCGCCGCACCGAGGCGGCGGTGTACGCCGCGCGCCTGGCGGAGCGCAAGCAGAAGTCCTGACGGCGTGTGGTGCCCGGCGCGTGACGCCGGGCCCTGCCGGCACGAGCGGTGCGTGTGTGGCCCGTGCCCGGACGCGCACCGGCGGGGTGCCGCATGGCGACACCCCGCCGGTTGAGCCAGGCCGGACAACTGTCCGGGCCCGCTACCGGTTCACACCGGCTCGAGCACCTTCTCGGTGTGCGCCTTGGGGAACTCGAGGTCCTCGGGCACCCGGCGGAAGTGGAGCAGTCCGATCGCCGTGAGGACCAGCATCACGCCGGCCAGCACGAAGGAGATGATCGAAGCCACCAGGGCGATCTGCCCGAAGGTCCAGAACGAGTACGCCTCGAGCAGCAGGCCCCGGAGGGTCGTGCCCTGGAACACGGTCTGCACCTGTCCCTCGGCTGCGGCGTAGGCCGCCGAACCCTTGGGCAGGGCCATGGCCTTGGTCGACAGCTGGGAGTAGGTCTGGCCCTGGCCGATCTCATTCAGGTGCACGGCGATGAAGTCGTTGGCGTACACCTCGGCCTGCCGACCGGTCAGCAGCTGCTGTCCCGCGTACTGCGACACCGACGGAATCATGCTCGGTGTGATCTCCGTCCCCACCTTGGGGTGGGCGAAGGCAGCTGCCGGCGGGAAGGTGATCTTCTGCTCGGCGAGCTGGTTGTGCACGTTGCTGTTGGCGAAGCTGTAGCCCCACAGCCCCAGTGCCCCCGCGGCCAGAAGGACGACCACCAGAACCGCGCCGCCCGCCGTAAGGATCATGTCGAACGTCTTGCGCCGCATGGTCAACTCCTCTTTGTTGGTTTCCCTGGCCCTTTGCCAAGGTCCCGACCCGGTTGCACCGGACCGTTGCCTCACGATGCCGGATCGGCGTATCTGACCGGCAGAGCCGAAGGTCCCCCGGTCGGGTCCGAAAGTCCCAGCTGAATTGCCTCGTGACCTGCGCATGGGCCCGGTGATCCACGGCCTGGGACCAGGCCGGAGCTTGTCAGGCGAGGTGGCGGCGGTCGTCGGGAGGTGCCGGTGGGGCGCTCACGCGCACCCTGGCTTCGAGCACCGTGGCCCGGCCGGCAGAGAGGCGCAGGGGCCCGCACCACGCCTCGGCCACCTCGGGCAGGTCCTCGGCCATACGCCCCAGGCGCAGCACCAGGTCCACCAGGGCATCGTTCTCGTCCCCTTCACCCTCGCCGGCGTCGGCGACGGTGAGACGACGAGCCTCGGCGCGGGTGAGCGGTGCCAGGCACGAACCACCGCCCCGCGGCGGCCCCGCGCTGTCGCTGTCGCCGAGCATGACCACGGGACCGAAGGCGGGGTCCTGGACGAAACCGACGACGCGCCGGCGCGCCGGTGGTGCCCCGGCGTCAGCCGGCGCGTCGTCGCAGGCGATGCCGTAGGCGCCCACGACGCGCCTGGCGCCTTCCCCGCTGATCCACACCTCCGCGCTCGCGGGATCGGCGGCATCGGCGATGTGGCGCCGGGCGGCGTTGGGGTCCATGTCACTCACGAGTGGTTCGGGCTCGTCGGGCTGGGAGCGCCACGATGCGTAGTCGGCCACGTGGGCGAGGGCGCGTGCCGCGGTCTCGGGGTAGGTGAAGCAGGGCACGCGCCTCGGCGTGTCGGCCCGCCCCCCGTCCCCCCCGGGGGAGCCAAGGGTGGCCGCCACCACCGTCACCGCCCGCTCGAGACGGTCTGATCCGGTCCCGCTGCCGAGCTCCCGGGCCACAGCCGCGGTGACTGCCGCCGCCGACGCCCCGGGGGCGGTCACGACGACCAGGACGGCGTCCACCTCGCCGGTGTCGGCGAGGGCGGCCACGGCCCGCCCGAATTCGTCGGGCCGGACCGCGTCGAGCAGGTCCACGGGGTTGGCCGTCCCCGCCCCGGGCGGCAGCACGGAGCGAAGCGTGCGTCGGGTCTCGGGCCGCAGCTCGGGCACGGCCAGTCCGTGATGGACACAGGCGTCGGCAGCCAGCACGCCGGCGCCCCCGGCGTCGGCCACGATGCCCACCCGCCGGCCCCGGGGCAGCGGCTGGAGGGCGAGGACCGCGGCCGTGTCGAACAGCTCCTCGAGGGTCTCGACCCGGATCACGCCGGTGTGGTGGAAAAGCGCTTCGACCGCCCGCTCGGATCGGGGAAGCGCAGCGCTGTGCCGGGTGGCGCCGCGTGCGCCCGCCACGCTGGTGCCGCTCTTCACCGCCACGATCGGCTTGGCACGGCTGATGCGACGGGCGATCCGGGCGAAGCGGCGCGGATTGCCGAACGACTCCAGGTGCAGCAGCACGATCTCGGTGGCCGGGTCCTGCTCCCACCACAACAGGGCGTCGTTGCCGCTCACGTCGGCCTTGTTGCCGAGGGACACGAAGCTCGACAGGCCGAGGCCGCGGCCGTGGGCCTCGGCCAGCATGGCCGCCCCGACACCGCCGGACTGCGAGGCGAACCCGACGGGGCCGGCATCGGGCAGCGCCGCCACCGTGGTGGCGTTCATGGAGACGCCAGGTTCGGTGTTGAGGACCCCGATGCAGTTGGGGCCGACGACGCGCATCCCGAGGCCGTGGGCGGCCCGCACCACCTCGGCCTGGCGGGCGGCACCGGCTGCCCCTGTCTCGGCGAAGTCGCCGGCCATCACCACCACGGCCCCCGCCCCTTTGCGTCCGCACGCCTCGACCACGTCGCGCACGTGGCGGGCGGCGGTGGCCACGACGGCGAGATCGAGCGTCCCGGGGACGGCGTCGACGTCGGGCACCACGGCGACACCCGCCACCGTGGCGCGACCCGTGCCCACGGCGTGGAGAGGACCGTGGAAACCGCCGGCGGCGAGGTGCTCCACCACGCGGGCGGCGGCGCTGTCGGCATCGGTCGTCACGCCCACCACCACCACCGACTGCGGGCGCAACACGCGGTCCATCGACCGCACCACGGCGCGGCGGTCGCGCTCCTCGGCCACCTGCCGGGCCTCGGGCGACGGCTCGATGTCGAGGACGACGCGCATGACCTCGGCCGTGCGGGTGAATTGCCGGGCGAACCCGGCGTCACGAAAGACGTGCAGCATGCGGAAGTTCTCCGACAGGGTGTCGGCCACGAAGCGGCGGATGCCGTGGGACCGCGCCGCACTGGCGAGGTGCTCGAGCAGGATGCTGCCCACGCCCCTGCCCTGGAAGGCGTCCGCCACGACGAAGGCCACCTCGGCCTCGTCGCTCCCGGGGGGACGGTCGTAGCGGGCCACGGCCACGATGTCGCCGGCCCGCTCGGCCACGAGCGCCACCCGGTTCACACCGTCGACGGTGGTGAAGCGCTCCACCTCTTTGTCCGACAGCCGGGGATGGGGCCCGAAGAAGCGCAGCACCACGGTCTCGGGCGAAAGACCGGCGTGGAAGGCCACCAGCGCGGTGGCGTCGTCGGGGCGCATGGCGCGCACCCGGGCGGTCGTGCCGTCGGCGAGAAGGACGTCGGTGCCGCCCTCGTGTGCGAGGCCGTCGTCGGCCCCGTCGCCACGGGCACTGCCGGCCTGGCTCACCGCATCGGGCTCGGGTCCCACCCCCGCATCATGCTCGTCACGGCCCCGTTCCCGGCGGTGCATCACGAGTGACGGCGGGGGGCCCCGGCGAGGACGCCTCCAACCGGCGGTAGTGGTCGCGCCAGATGAGGCGGTACACGGGGACGGCCCGGGGGATCGAACGCAGTCCGGGGATGAAGGGCACGAGCAACAGGCCGAGCGTGAGGATCATCATGATCCCCCAGATGAGGGCGTCGGCGTTCGAGGAAGTGGTGAAGGGCGAGACCTGGTACCACGCCGTGTACAGCCACAGCCACGCCTGGCCGGGGAAGTTGCCCGTCTCGTTCATCATGCCCCACTGCGTTCCCGACAGATGCTGGGCCTGGGCCAGGTTGGCCATGTACGACCCGTCGGCCATGAAGAGCAAGGGCTTCGTGTAGTCGGTGCCGTAGAACTGCGGCGATGCCAGCAGGTCGGCGTCGAGGCTCCCGGTGCGGGCCATGCCCAACAGCCCCGTCATCATGGGGGCGACGGGCCCGTAGCGGCCGGGTGGGAGCGTGACGGTGCCGCCTTGGACCGACACGTGGGCAAGGCCCTTGGTGTACGCCGCCGTCCAGGCCTGCTGGCTCGTGGCGGACGCAGTGTCGTAGCGGGCGAGCGCCTGGTGCAGCGTGGCGTCATCGGCCGCCGCCACGCCGAGGGGTGCCAGGACGAAGTCCTGCGCCGTGTTCACCGGGACGTGCACCCCCACCCAGCGCTCGACCCCGACGGGACCGATCTTCTGGCCCTCTCCCGGGGCCCACGGGTTGTAGGGAGGTCCGTAGGTGGCGGTGTCGCTCGACCCGTCGAGCTCGCCCACCGCCGTGACCAGGAAGTCGGAGGGATCGTTCTGGGACCACTGGCGGATGGTGAGGGGGCGGACGTCGGGGGACGACAGCACCACCGACAGGCCGACCGCCAGCAGGACCATGACCACCAGGGCCACCGCGAATTCCTTGACCAGGTCGTAGCGGATGGTGGGGCCGTCCCACTCGACATCGTCGGGCCGCGCCGCCGCCGAGGCGAGGTCGAGGCTTCCCGGCCGCTCGTTGGCGCTCATGGCTGGACCTCGACGGTGCCAGGGGCGCTGCGCTCGCCCGGGACGGCGGGACCGGCACGTGTCGCCCGACCGTGCGCGGGGTTCCGAAGCGCCATGGGGCGGACCACCCCGCGCCGGCGGACGAGGAGGAGGTGCAGTCCCACGAGGACGACGACCACCAGGGGGAGCAGCAGCACGTGCCACAGCAGCATCTGGCCGAAGTTGAGGACGTTGAAGAACGCGCCCACACCCACCGAGTTGAGGCCGTCCTTGGCCTGGGTGCCGATCCACTGCGAGTCGAAGTTCTGCTGGGACAGGTAGCCGGTGAACGCCGTGCCGATGGACACGGCGAAGGCCAGCACGCCGGTCATCCACGTGGCGCGGCGCTTGCCGCGCCACGACGCCATGAAGAACTTGCCCCACAGGTGCAGCACCATGAAGAAGAAGAACAGCTCGACGCTCCACAGGTGGATGCTGTTGAAGAACAGGCCGGCGCTCGACTCGTGCCACCACGAGGGACCCTTCACCACGAGCACGAGGCCGGACAGGCACACCACGGTCAGGGCGGCCAGCGTGAGGACGCCGAAGATGTACACCCACGACGCCACGTAGCTCGGCTGGCGGTCGGGGAGGAGCTTTCCCGGGGGCAGGGCGCGCATCGCCGCCCCTCGCAGGCGGGCGCTCCACATGCGCTCGTCGCCCGGAGCCGGGGATCCGTCCAGGAGCGACGTGGCGCCGGCGGCGCCCGCCCTCCCGGCGTCGGCTGTCAGGGTGGGCGTTGGAGTGGGGGTGGGGGTGGGGTCGTTCACCGGCCCCGGCCCCCAGCCCGGAACGGGACGGCGATGGCCAGGACGAAGACCACCACCATGAGGGCGATCACCACGGCATTGGCCACGCTGATCTGGATGAATCCCCAGTGCAGGTAGTGCCCGGGGTGAGACAGGTCCACCAGTGCGCTCAACATCAGCACAGCATCCGTGAGGGCGGTACCGGGCCTCTAGGGGAGAAATCCCCTAATGCCCTGGTTCCCCGGGCGCGGCCGGACCCCGGGGGTGCTGTGGAGCGGGGAGGGGCGGACGCCCCTCGATCAGGGGGTGGGGGTGGGGGTGGTGTTGCGGCGGGGCGGCTTGGTCACCTTGCCGGCGCGGATGCACGAGGTGCACACGTGGATCCGACGTGGGCTCCCGTTCACGAGGGCCCGCACCCGCTGGATGTTGGGGTCCCAGCGACGCTTGGTCCGGCGATGCGAGTGACTCAGGCGCATGCCGAAGGACGGGTGCTTGCCACAAACTTCACACACGGCTGCCATGGCGCGCTCGCTCCTCGGCGGTGGTTCTGCGGACGGCCTCAAAGGTTAGCATCCGCCTGATGGAGTCCTCGAGCGGGATCGGGGCCGGCGCGCTGGCGGCCACGATGGCGACCTACCGGCACGCCCTTCGGCTCCACCAGGAGGCCATCAACGCCCTGAACGTGTACCCCGTCCCCGACGGCGACACGGGTACGAACATGGCGCTCACGGTGGAGTCGGTGGTGGCCGAGCTGGCCGGGGTGGAGGGGCTGGCGTCCCTGGAGACCGCCCCGCCGGGGGCCGTGGCCGAGGTCGAGGGAGCGGTGGGACCCGCCATGGGGGCGGTGTGCAAGGCCATCGCCCACGGCTCGCTCATGGGAGCCCGGGGCAACTCGGGGGTGATCCTGTCGCAGCTCCTGCGGGGTCTCACCGGGGTCCTGGCCGAGGAGGGCGAGGAGGGCGAGGAGGCGACGGGGGCGGCGGTGACCCGGGCCCTCACGGCGGCGAGCGACGCCGCCCGCCAGGCGGTGCTGCGGCCGGTCGAGGGCACCATCCTCACCGTGGCCCGGGCGGCGGCCGACGGGGCGGGGTGCGCCCCCGAGGGGGCGGCGGTGGTGGCGGTGGTCGAAGCGGCCCGCCGGGCGGCGGCCGAGGCGCTGGCGCACACCCCCGAGCAGCTCCCGGTCCTGGCCCAGGCGGGGGTGGTCGACGCCGGCGGCGCCGGATACCTGCTGCTGCTGGACGCGGCGCTCACCGTCCTCGACGGACGCGACCTCCCGCCACCCCCGGCCGTGGACACCCTCGTGCGACCGGTCGGCGTCGACGCCCTGCTCCAGGAGGGGTTCGGGGTGGAGATGCCCGGCGGTGACAACGACCTGCGCTACGAGGTCATGTACTTCCTGGAGGCGCCCGACCACACCATCGGCGCCTTCAAGGAGGTGTGGGCCGGCCTGGGTGACTCCATCGTGGTGGTGGGGGGCGAGGGGCTGTGGAACTGCCACATCCACACCAATGACGTGGGTGGTGCCATCGAGGCCGCCCTCGACGCCGGCCGGCCCCGCGACATCAGGGTCACCGACCTGTCGGACCAGATCGACGAGGAACGGTGGGTGCGCGAGGGTGCCAGCGCGTTGGCCACGCCGGCGGCGGACGAGACCCCGGCGCCGCGCACGGCGGTGGTGGCCGTGGCCAACGGCGAGGGGATCGGCCGGATCTTCCGTTCCCTCGGTGTGCATTACCTCGTGGCCGGGGGGCAGTCGATGAACCCCTCCACGGCGCAGATCCTCGAGGTGGTGGAGGGGGCGCCGTCGCCCGAGGTGGTGCTGCTGCCCAACAACGACAACATCAGGCCGGTGGCCATGCAGGTGTGCGAGCTCGCCACCAAGACGGTACGGGTCATCCCCACGAGCGGCATCGTGGAGGGCTTCGCCGCCCTCCTCGAGTACGACCCCGAAGCCGGCGCCGAGGACAACGCCCGCGCCATGGCGGCGTCGGCGCGGCGTGTGGTGGCGGGAGAGGTCACCCGGGCGGTGCGAGACGCCGTCGGTCCGGCCGGACCCATCCGGACCGGCGACTACATGGGCTTGTCGCGCGACGGGGTCGAGGTGGTGGGCGAGTCGATCGTCGAGGCGGCGTGCGGCCTGCTCGGCAAGCTCATGCGCGACGAGCACGAGCTCGTCACGCTCATCGAGGGTGACGGGGCCGGCGCGGGCGAGACGCGTCGCATCACGGAGTGGCTGGCCGAGCATCGCCCCGACGTGGCGGTGGAGGTCCACCACGGCGGTCAGCCGTTGTACCCGTACCTCATGAGCATCGAGTAGCCCGACGCCGTCGATGCCTGGCCCGTCGCACTGCTCGCTCTAGCGGCGACGGCCGCGCTGCAGCCCCCCGGTAGCCTTCGCCCCGTGGAGCAGACTGTTCCCTCGCCGGCGTCGCCGCAGCGCCGGCGCGGTGCCGGGCCGACCGCCTCCGACGACACCCCTGTCGAGGGCAAGACGCTCGCCCAGCTGGCCGCCATCTCCGTGTCGGAGGTGCGCCGGGTGGGCGAGAAGCGCGCCGAGGCACTCGCCACGCTCGACATCACCACCGTGCTCGACCTCCTCACCCATTACCCGCGCCGCTACATCGACCGGACCCGCCAGGCCGACGTGGCGGGCATGCAAATGGGGGAGGAGTCCCTCGTCATGGCCACGGTCGGCGCCGTGCGGTCGCGCCGCACCCGCCAGGGCCGCGCCCTCGTGGAGCTCGACGTCGACGACGGCACGGGCACGTTGCGCGTGACGTTCTTCAACCAGTCGTGGCGGGCGCGCCAGCTCCCCGTCGGCACCGAGGCGTTGTTCTTCGGCAAGCTCGACACGTACCGGGGCAAGCGCCAGCTCACCAACCCCGTGGTCGACCTGGTGGGAAACCGCACGGGGCGCATCGTCCCCATCTACCCGACGTCGGAGAAGGCGGGGATCTCGGGGTGGGAGTTCGGCGAGTGGGTGGAGGAGGCGCTGCGCCGCACCGGTGCGTTCTACGACCCGCTCACCGAGGCGTGGCGCCGGGAGCTCGACCTCGTCGACCGCACCACGGCCTTCGCCGCCATCCACGCCCCCGACACCTTCGACGCCAAGGAGCGCGCCCGGCGGCGGCTGGCCTTCGACGAGCTGCTGCGACTGCAGCTCGAGGTGGTCATGCGGCGCCTGGCGCTCGAGCGCGACGTGCGCGGCATCAGACACGTCGTGGGCGAGGGGGGCGATCTCGTGGCCGGCTTCCTCGACCAGCTCCCCTTCCCCCTGACCGGGGCCCAGCGCCGCGCCGTGGACGAGATCTCCGCCGACCTGGCCGGCCCGTTGCCCATGCACCGGCTGCTGCAGGGGGACGTGGGGTCGGGCAAGACCGTGGTGGCCCTGAGCGCCCTGCTGGTGGCGGTGCAGGGCGGGCACCAGGGTGCGCTCATGGCGCCCACGGAGGTGCTGGCCGAACAGCACTTCCTGAGCGTGCGGGCCCTGCTGGCCGAGCTCTCGATCGCCGACGCCGGACGCCTGGAGGGCCGGCGCCCGCTCGGGGTGGCGCTTCTCACCAACCGCACCACGGCGTCGGAGCGGTCCCGGCTGCACGAGGGCCTGCGGGCCGGCACCGTCGACCTGGTGGTGGGCACCCACGCCCTGCTCACCGACGACGTGCGCTTCGCCAACTTGGGTGTGGTCGTCATCGACGAGCAGCACCGCTTCGGGGTGGAACAGCGCGACGCCCTGCGGGTGAAGGGGAGAGACGCCGCCAGTGGCGAGGGTGCGGACCCCGACCTCCTCGTCATGACGGCCACGCCCATCCCGCGCACCGCCGCCATGGTGGTGTTCGGGGACCTCGACGTGACCGAGCTCGACGAGATGCCCGCCGGGCGCTCCCCGGTCCACACCGTGTGGGCGCGCACCGCGGCGGTGGAGGAGACCGCCTGGCAGCTCGTGCGCGACGAGGTGGCGGCGGGCAACCGGGCGTACGTGGTGTGCCCCCTGGTCGAGGGCTCCGAGCGGATCCAGGCCACCTCGGCCACCGAGGAGCACCGGCGCCTCGAGCACAGCGTCCTGGCCGGGTTGCGCATCGGCCTGCTGCACGGGCAGCTGAAGGCGTCCGACAAAGAGGGGGTCATGGAGCGCTTCCGCCGGGGCGAGCTGCAGGTCCTGGTGGCCACGACCGTCATCGAGGTCGGCGTGGACGTGCCCGAGGCCACCGTCATGGTGATCGAGAACGCCGACCGGTTCGGCATCGCCCAGCTGCACCAGCTGCGGGGCCGCGTGGGGCGCTCGGACCGCCCGTCGTGGTGCTACCTGCTCGGCATCGATCCCTCGCCCGACGCCGTCGTCCGTCTCGAGGCCCTCGAGCGCTCCACCGACGGCTTCGAGCTGGCCGACGTGGACCTCGAGCTCCGGGGCGAGGGCACCATCCTGGGCACGCGCCAGAAGGGTCGCAGCGACCTCAAGCTGGCGTCGCTGCGGCGCGGCGACCGCCCCCTCGTGGAGGCGGCCCGGCGCGTGGCCGAGGCCTTGCTCGACGGCGACCCGGTGCTGGCGGGAAAGCCCCAACTGGCCGACGAGGCCCGGCTGTTCGTGGGGGAGGACGAAGCGCCGTACCTGTTCAAGAGCTGACCGGCGCGCACCACTACGCTCCGAAGTGTGCGCGTCATCGCCGGCAGCCACCGCGGCCGGCGGATCCGGGTCGTCCCCCCCGGTGGCACCCGCCCCACGTCGGACCGCGTGCGCGAGGCGGTCTTCGACGTGCTGGGCAGCCTCGTGGACCTGGAAGCCACGACGGTGGTGGACCTCTTCGCCGGAAGCGGCGCCATGGGCATCGAGGCCCTGTCACGCGGTGCGGCCACGGCGGTGTTCGTCGACCAGTCCCCGGCGGCGGTGCGCGCCGTGCGCGAGAACCTCGCCGCCCTCGACCTCTCTGCCCGGGCCCGGGTGGTGCAGGACGACGTGCTGCGATTCGTGGAGCACGCCGACGCCGTGGACCTCGCGCTGTGCGACCCGCCCTACGCCTTCTCGTCGTGGGCGCTGCTCCTGGGCCGGCTGCGGGCCACGCTGGCGGTCCTCGAGTCGGCCGACCCGCCCGAATTGCCCGCCACCTGGGAGACCGTCAGGGAGAAGCGCTACGGCGGTACGCTCGTGACCGTGGTCCGACCTCTCGGAGACCCCCAGAAAGGCACCCGGTGACCGTCGCCCTCTTCCCCGGATCGTTCGACCCGTTCCACAACGGCCATCTCGAGGTGGTGGAGCGGGCCGGGCACCTCTTCGACGAGGTGGTGGTGGCGACGCTGCGCAATCCCCAGAAGGCCGAGCCGCTGTTCGATCTGGCCGAGCGCGAAGAGATGCTGTCGGAGGTCTTCGAGCACCTCGACAACGTCCGCATCGTGTCGGTGTCGACCCTGGTCGTGAACGTGGCCCGCGACATCGGCGCCACCGTCATCGTCCGGGGCCTGCGGGCCGTGTCGGACTTCGAGAACGAGCTGCAGATGGCGCAGATGAACCGCCAGCTGTCGGGCATCGACACCCTGTTCATCCCCACCAGCTCCACGACGTCGTTCGTCGCCTCGCGCCTTCTGCGCGAGGTGGCCCGCTACGGCGGGGACGTGTCGGCCTTCGTGCCACCGGCGGTGGCGCTGCGCCTCGAGAAGATGTTCGGCGCATGAGCGACGACACGTTCCTCGAGGACACCGACGAGCAGGCCGCCCCGGCGGTGGGCGACGACGCCGAAGACCTGTTGCGCCACGTGGTGGACATCGTGTCGACGGCGCGCACCATGCCCCTGTCGGCGTCGGTGCTCGTGGACCGCCAGGAGGTGCTCGATCTTCTGACCGGCGTGCTCGACCGCCTCCCCGACGAGCTGCGCGAGGCGCGGTGGTTGCTGCGAGAGCGCGACGAGTTCCTCGCCGCGCGCCAACGCGAGGCCGACGTCCTGCTCGACGACGTGCGGGCCCAGGCCGAGCGCATGGTGCAGCGCACCGAGATCGTCCGCCAGGCGAACCAGGTGGCCCAGCGCATCCTCGACGACGCACGCGAGGAGGCCCGGCGCCTGCGACACGAAGCCGAGGACTACTGCGACCAGCGCCTGGCGTCGTTCGAGATCGTCCTGGAGCGCACGCTGCGCACCGTGCAGGCGGGGCGCGAGAAGCTCCAGGCTCTGCCTCCGCCGCTGTCGGAGAACGGCGAGGCACGGGTCGGGGCCGACCCGTCGACGGGGGAGGCTGAGGGGTTCTTCGACCAGGACGGGGTCTGACGGTGGCGGGCCACCGGTTCCTCGTGCACGCCGCCAAGCTGCGGCGCGCCATCGGCGAGCGCTGGCACGAGGAGCGCCACGGCCCCATGGAGGACCTCACCTGCGTCGGCAGCACCGTGCCCGAGGGCGCCGACGTCACCGTCGACGTCGTGCTCGAGTCGGTCCTCGGGGGCGTGTCGGTGGTGGGCGCGGTGCGGGCCCCGTGGGCGGGAGAGTGCCGGCGCTGCCTCACGCCCGCCACGGGGGTGCTCCAGGTCCCGGTGCGCGAGCTCTACACCGAGGACGGCGACGGCGAGGAGACCTATCCCCTGGTGGGCGACGAGCTCGACCTCGAGCTGCTGGCTCGCGATGCGGTGCTGCTCGAGCTGCCGGTGGCGCCGCTGTGCCGTGCGGACTGCCTGGGCCTGTGCCCGCAGTGTGGTGCCAACCGCAACGAGGAGGCCTGCGCCTGCGAGCCCCCCTCCGACCCGCGCTGGGGCCCGCTCGACGCGTTGCGGGTCCCGGCCACCGGCGCCGAAGGCGGAAACGTGGGCGCCGAGGGCGAGGACGCCGGCCGCCGCTAGGGGGCGGGCGGAGCCGGCGCCGGGGGTCGTGGCGGGAGGCTTTTCCCGGCAGGGACCGCACCGGCTATCTTGGACGGCTCCGGACCCGAGGTGAGCATCGATGGCCGTCCCCAAGAAAAAGACTTCCAAGGCCAAGAGCCGTAGCAGGCGAGCCTCGAACTGGGTCCTGCGCCCGCCGGCGCGCAGCGTGTGCCCCCAGTGCCACCACGCCAAGGTGCCCCACCTGGTGTGCCCGACGTGCGGGTGGTACAAGGGCCGGCAGGCCGTCGAGATCGACTGATGGCCCCGCCTCGGCCGCGGCCCGAGGCGCCGTCCGCCGGGAGTCTGCCCGTGGCGGTGGACGCCATGGGCGGGGACAACGCGCCGGGTGAGATCGTCGCCGGGGCCCGCCGGGCGGTGGAGGAGCTGGGCGTGGCCGTGGTCCTCGTGGGCCCGCCCGAGCAGCTCGGCGACACGGGCGGCATCGAGGTCCTGGCGGCGTCCGAGGTCGTGTCCATGGACGACGACCCGGCCCAGGCGGTGCGCCGCAAGAAGGACTCCTCGCTCGTGCGGGCGGCCGAGGCGGTGCGCGACGGCCGGGCGCTCGCCATGGTCAGCGCGGGCAACACCGGTGCCGCCATGGCGAGCGCCTTGTTGCGCATGGGCCGGTTGAAAGGCGTCGTGCGCCCCGCCATCGCCACGCCCATCCCGCAGCTCGGCTCGCATCCCGCCGTGCTCCTCGACGCCGGGGCCAACGCCGAGTGCACCGACGTCATGCTGGTGCAGTTCGCCCAGATGGGCGCGGCCTACGCCACGGCCCGCTACGGGGTCGAGGACCCCGGAGTGGCGCTGCTGTCGATCGGCGAGGAGAAGTCCAAGGGCACACCGCTCGTCAAGGACACCCACGCCCTTCTGGCCGCGCTCGACGGCATCCGCTTCGTGGGCAACATCGAAGGGCGCGACCTGCTGCGGTCACCGGCCGATGTCATCGTCACCGACGGCTTCACCGGCAACGTGGCCCTGAAGACCCTCGAGGGGTCGCTGCGCTTCTTCATGGACGCGCTGCTCGAGGTGTTCGGCGCCGACGACGAGGCCCGGCGTGCCGCCGAGGTGCTCCTGCCCCGCCTGGCCCCCATGGCGGCGGCGTTCGACCCCGAGGGCGTGGGCGGGGCCATGCTCCTCGGCGTCGACGGCGTGTGCGTCATCAGCCACGGCTCGTCGTCGGCCCGGGCCATCGTGTCGGCCGTGCAGGTGGCCCACGACGTCGCCACCGCCGGGCTGGTGGGGCGCCTGGCCCGCGCCGTCGCCCCCGCCTGAACCCCGGCCCCGCTCCCGCCGTCGCCGTCAACCCCTTCTGACCTGGGGTTTTGCCGGTCCTGAGGCCGCGACCAGGTACGATGTCGGGCGAGATTCGACCCCGGGAGACGACGTGCCTGCAGAGACCCACGTGGAGAAGGGTCCGCTCGACCGCCGAGAGGTGTTCGAGCTGATCCGGGACCAACTGGCCGACATCCTCGAGATCGAGCCGGGCTCGATCAGCGAGTCGGCGTCGTTCGCCGAGGATCTCGATGCCGATTCGCTCGCGCTCATCGAGTTGGTGGAGGCGCTCGAGGAGGAGCTGGGCGAGCGCACCGTCGGCTTCCGCATCGAGGACGAGGACCTCGAGGACCTCCGCACCGTCCGAGACGCCGTCGACTACGTCGTGGCCAAGTTGGGGACGAGCTGACACGGTCGACAGCCGCAGCCATCAGGGGGAGGCACAGGACGCGCCCACGCGTGTCCGGGGCGCTCCGCTCGGTCCCGAGCCCTCGGGCCCGGCACCGGCCGTGGTGGACGCCGCGCTGCTGCCCGGTGCCGAGCCGGCCGGGGGCGCAGGGCCGGGCCTCTCGGTGGGACACAGCTTCGCCGACCCGTCCTTGTTGACCCAGGCGCTGTCGCACCGGTCGTGGTGCGCCGAGGCCGGAGGGGTCCCCTCCAACGAGCGCCTCGAGTTCCTGGGCGACGCCGTGCTCGGGCTGGTGGTGGCCGAGCACTGCTACCGGCGCTACCCCGAGCTGCCCGAGGGGGCGCTCGCCAAGGTGCGCGCCGCCGTGGTGAACACCGCCGTGCTGGCCGAGGTGGCGGTGGAGCTCGACGTGGGAGCGGAGCTGCTGCTCGGCCGGGGCGAGGACGCCTCGGGTGGCCGGCACAAGGCGTCGATCCTGGCCAACGCGGTGGAGGCGCTCATCGGCGCCGTCTACCTCGACGGCGGCTGGGAGGCGGCCACGGCCTTCGTCCTGCGCCTGCTCGGGACGCGCATCGGCGAGGCGGCGGCGGGCCCCGGTGCCGAGGACTTCAAGACCCGGCTCCAGGAGCTCGTGCTGCACCACATGGGCCAGTTGCCCCGCTACGAGGTGGAGGGGACGGGCCCGGACCACGCCCGGCGCTATCGCGCCCGGCTGTTCGTGGGCGGTCGTGACCTCGGCGTGGGCGAGGGCCGGTCGAAGAAAGACGCCGAGCAGGCCGCCGCCCGGGCGGCCTGGGGCGAGCTCGAGCGGAAGGTGGGCGAGGGTGCCTGAGCTGCCCGAGGTGGAGACGATCCGGCGCGATCTCGACAAGGAGATCGTGGGCCGGCGTATCAAGACGGTGGAGGTGAAGGGCAAGCGCTCCGTGCGCCGCCACAAGACGGGCACCGAGTTCCGCACCCTGCTCGAGGGCAAGCGCGTGGCCTCGATCCGCAGGGCGGGCAAGTACCTCATCGTCGGCCTCGAAGGCGACGACGTGCTCGTGGTGCACCTGGGCATGAGCGGGCAGCTGCTTCGGGCCAAGGGGCCCAAGGACCCCCTGGAGCGCCACACCCACGTGGTGATCACCTTCACCCAGGGGGGCCAACTGCGCTTCGTCGATCCCCGCACCTTCGGCGAGATGTTCGTTACCACCACCGACGCGCTCACCGAGCAGGTGCCCGAGCTCGCCCATCTGGGGTTCGACCCCCTCGAGGACGTCATGAGCTGGGCGCGCTTCGGCCAGATGCTCGCCGAGCGGCCCACGGCGCTCAAGACGCTGCTCATGGACCAGAAGTTCGTGGCCGGCATCGGCAACATCTACTCCGACGAGATCCTGTTCAGCGCGGGGCTCCGCTACGACCGCCTGTCGGACTCGCTCAGCGCGCAGGAGATCCGCCGGCTGTACCGGGCCATGGTCGAGACGCTCACCGAGGCCGTGAAGGCGCGCGGCTCGTCGCTGGCCGACGAGCAGTACAAGGACCTCTACGGCGAGACCGGGGACTACCAGGGCCAGCACCAGGTCTACGACCGCGAGGGGCAGGCGTGCCGGCGCTGTCGCAACGCCGTGGTGCGCGTCAAGGTCAACGGCCGCTCGGCCTTCTTGTGCGAGCACTGTCAGATCTGAGCGTCGCCGACAACCCCCTCCACCAGGACCGACGCCCGCCCCGGGAGTATCACCGCGGGCGGTGAGCCGACAGGTAGGGTGGCGCCCGGTGTTCCTGAAGGCGCTCACCTTGAAGGGTTTCAAGTCGTTTGCCGACCCCTCGACGCTCCTGCTCGAGCCGGGTGTCACGGTCGTGGTGGGCCCGAACGGCAGCGGCAAGTCCAACGTCGTCGACGCCGTGGCGTGGGTGCTCGGCGCGCAGGGGCCGCGCACGGTGCGCTCGTCGAAGATGGAGGACGTCATCTTCGCCGGGTCGGCGGACCGCCCCGCGCTCGGCCGGTCCGAGGTGTCGCTCACCATCGACAACCGCGCCGGGCGCCTGCCCGGCGGGCTGGCCGAGATCACCATCACCCGCACGCTGTTCCGCTCGGGCGAGAGCGAGTACGCCATCAACGGCCAGCCGTGCCGGCTCCTCGACATCCAGGAGCTGCTGTCGGACTCCGGCGTCGGGCGCCAGCAGCACGTCATCGTGAGCCAGGGCCAGCTGGGCGCCATCCTCGACAGCCGCCCCGAGGATCGCCGGGCCGTCATCGAGGAGGCGGCGGGGGTGCTCAAGCACCGGCGGCGCCGCGAGCGCGCCGAGCGCCGCCTGGCCGCCACCGAGGAGAACCTCGACCGCCTGGGCGACCTGCTGCGCGAGGTGAAGCGCCAGATCCGCCCCCTCGAGCGTCAGGCCGCGGCGGCGCGCTCGCACGCATCGCTGGTGGAGGAGCTGCGCGCCCTGCGGCTGTACCTGGTGGGCCAGGAGCTCAGCTCGCTCGAGGCGCGGCGCCAGCAGGCCACCACCCGCGGCGCGGCGCTGCACGAGCGCGAGGCGGGGCTCGTGGACGCCATCGCCGAGCTCGACCACGCCGCCGAGACCACGGCGGCGGAGCTCGCCGCCCAGCGCGAAGAGGACGTCGTGGTGGCCCTCACCCGCGTCCAGGGTCTGGTCGAGCGCTGCCGCGGGTTGCACGGCATGGTGGCCGAGCGTCGGCGCTCCATCGCCCGCGACCTCGAGGCGTCGGCCGACGCCGACGTGGTGTCCACGCTCGAGGCCGACGCGGCGCGCCTCGTGGCCGAGATCGAGGAGACCGGGCGCGACGACGCCGCCCTGGCGCCCCTGGCCGACGAGGTGCGCGCCGCCGAGCAGGCCCTGGCGCACGACGTGGCCGAGCACGAGGCGACCTTCGCCGACCCCGCCGGGCTGCGCACCGCCGAGGAGGCCTATGCGCTCGCCCGCGGCCAGCTCGAGCCGCTGCAGCGCGCCCTCGAGCACGACCGCGGCGGTCTGGTCCGGGCCGACGAGCAGTTGGCGGCGACGGCGGAGCGCCGCGCCACCCTCGAGACCGAGGCCGCCGAGCTGCGGGACCAGATCGGCGTGCTCGAAGCCGACCGGCCCGCCGCCTCGCGGCGCGCCGAGGAGGCACGCGCCGGGCGCGACGCCGCCACCACCGCCCTGCGCGACGCCGAGGAGACGCTGCGCCAGGCCGAGCGACGCCAGAACCGGCTCGAGGCGCGCGCCGAGGCCCTGGCCCGCCGGGCGGCGGAGGAACGCGGCAGTGCCGGCACCGAGGTGCTCGGCGACCTGGCCGGGGTGCTCGGCACCCTGGCCGACCTGGTGGAGGTGGACGACGGCTGGTCGGCCGCCTTCGAGGCGGCTGCGGCCGGGGCGCTGCGGGCCGTCGTGGTGGACGGCACCGAGACCGGTCGTGCCGTGCTCGACGCCCTGCACCGCCACGACACGCCCGGCACCGTGCTGCTGGCGTCGTCGCTCGAGGCCGACGTGGCGTCGTGGGCGTCGTTCGCCGACGGCACACCCGACGTCCCGTCCGGGGGCGACATGCTGCGCCGCCACCTCCACGCCCGGGTCCCGTCGGTGGGCCCGCTGCTCGACCGCATCTTCGGCACCGTGATCGGGGTCCGGGGTGGCTGGGCGCCCGCTCTCGACGTGGCCCTGGCCCGACCCGACGCCCTCGTGGTGAGCACCGAGGGGGACCGCTTCTCGCCCCAGGGGTGGCTGGTGCGGGCGGCCGGCCCGGGGCTCGCCGCCTTGGCCCACCAGGCCGCCGAGGAGGCCGAAGCGGCCGCAGCCGAGGCCGTACTCGCCGCCCGGGACCTGGAGCGGGCCCGTGAGGCCGCCACCCGCTCGGCGGCCGAGGCGGGCGACGCCGCCCGCCAGCTGGAGCGCTCCGAGGACCGCTACCAGGGCTTGGTGAGCACTCGGGATCGCCTGGCGTCGGAGCTGCGCGCCGCGCTCGAGGAGTGGGCCGAGGCCGGCCGTCACCGCCAAGGACTGGCCGAGCGCCTGGAGCGCCAGACCGCGCAGCTGGCCGCCCTCCAGGAGCGCCTGCCCCGCCTGGAGGAGGAGGCCGCCGCGGCGGCGGGGCGCCTGGCCGTGGCGGACGAGGCCCGCCGCCGCCTCGAGGGACGCCGTTCCCAGATGGCGGTGCAGCGTCGCGATCTCGAGGTCAAGGTGGCGGGACTGGTCGAGCGCCGGGCCGTGCTCACGGCGCGGCTCCAGGACACCGAGCGCCGCCTGGCCGGGCACGTCGAGGAGCGCCAGAAGGCGGGCGAGCGCCGCCGCCGGCTGGAGGCGGCCGCCCTCGCCACCGAGCGGCTGGGGGGCGCGGTGGACGCCCAGGCCACGCGCCTGTCCGGACTCCTCGACCGCCTGCGCGCCCAGCGCAGCCGCCAGCTCGACGACGTGCGGGCGGCGGGGGAGCGCCTCGAGTCGCTGCGCAAGCGCCGCTCGGAGGCCGACGTCGAGCTGGCCGGCACCCGCCAGGAGATGCAGCGCATCGAGCTCGACCTGGCCGAGGCGGCGGTGCGGGGCGAGGCGGCGGTGGAGGCGTTGCGGCGCGAGCTCGGCTGCGAGCCCGACGAGGCCATGGGCGCGCCGTGCCCCGAGCTCCCCGAGGGCGAGAACCCCGCCCGGCGGGCCGCGGCGGTGGACAAGGAACTGGCGTCGATGGGCCCGGTCAACCCGCTCGCCCTGGAGGAGCTGGGCACGCTCGAGGAGCGCCACCGTTTCCTCGAGGAGCAGGTGGAGGACGTGCGCCGGGCGCGCCGCGAGCTGCACCAGGTGATCCGGGCCGTCGACGACGAGATCATGCGGGTGTTCGCCCAGGCCTTCGCCGATGTGAACGAGCACTTCCAGGTTCTCGTGTCGACCCTGTTCCCGGGGGGTTCGGGCCGGTTGACGCTCACTGATCCCACCGACCTGCTCGAGACGGGCGTGGAGGTCGAGGCCCGTCCGGCGGGGAAGAACGTGCGCAAGCTGTCGCTGTTGTCGGGCGGCGAGCGCTCCCTCGTCGCCCTGGCATTCCTCTTCGCCGTGTTCCGGAGCCGGCCGTCGCCCTTCTACCTCCTCGACGAGGTGGAGGCCGCTCTCGACGACGTGAACCTGCACCGCTTCCTCGATCTGCTCCACGAGTTCCGCGCCGAGGCGCAGCTCATCATCGTGAGCCACCAGAAGCGCACCATGGAGGCAGCCGACGCCCTGTACGGGGTGACCATGACACCGGGTGGCTCGTCGAAGGTCGTGAGCCAGAAGGTGCGGCGCGACAGCACCGACGCCGAGCCTGCCGCCACGCCGGTCTGAGCGCGTCCCGGCACGCCGGGCGCGCCGCGTGCACCGTTAGGCTTCCGTCGCCATGATCGCCCTCTGGATCACCCTCGCCGTCGTCGTGGCGGCGCTCGTCGTCGGCCTGGTGGTGGCCGTTCCCCGCCGGGCCCGCCGCACCCGCCCGCCCGCCGCCCCGGGCGCGCCCGCACCGGGGCGCCCCCCGGCAGAGCCCGAAGCCCCGGTCCCGACCCCGGTCCCCGGTGCCCCTGCGGGCGCCGGACCACCACCCGCCGTCGCCGCCCCGCCGGAGGCCGAGCCCGCCGCCGCCCCTCCCGAGCTGCGCGATCGCATGGGCAAGACGCGCGGGCTCATCACCGGGTACGTCCGGTCGCTTCGCAGCCGGGGCTCGGTGGACGACGAGGCCTGGGACGACCTCGAGGAGGCGCTGCTGCGGGCGGACGTGGGGGTGGCCACCACCACCGCCCTGCTCGAGGACCTGCGGGCCCGGGTGGCGGCGGGCGAGCTGCGCGGTGCGGAGGCCGTGGTGGGCGCCCTGCGTGCCGACCTGCGCGCCGCGCTCGACACCGCCGACGGGGTGGAGCTCGACCTCGACGCCGACCACGACGGGCCCACGGTGTGGCTCTTCGTGGGCGTGAACGGCGTGGGCAAGACCACCACCATCGGCAAGGTGGCGCGTCGCCAGGCCCAGGCCGGCCACTCCGTGCTGCTGGCGGCGGGCGACACCTTCCGCGCCGCGGCGGGGGAGCAGCTCGAGCAGTGGGCGCAGCGCTCGGGGGTCGACATCGTGCGCGGCGCCGAGGGCGGCGATCCGAGCGCCGTGGTGTTCGACGCCGTGCAACGCGCCGCGGCGCGCGGCAACGACCTGGTGCTGGCGGACACCGCCGGCCGGTTGCACACCAAGGTGAACCTGGTCGAGGAGCTGAAGAAGATCCGGCGGGTGGCGGACCGCCCCCCGGGCCGGGTGGCCGAGGTCCTGCTCGTCCTCGACGCCACCACCGGCCAGAACGGGCTCACCCAGGCCCGGCAGTTCCTCGAGGCGGTGGGGGTCACGGGCGTCGTGCTCACCAAGCTCGACGGCTCGGCCAAGGGCGGGATCGTCATCGCCATCCAGCGCGAGCTCGGGCTCCCCGTCAAGCTGGTGGGCCTGGGGGAGGGCCCCGACGATCTGGTGGTGTTCGACGCCGACGACTTCGTGGCCGCCCTGTTCGACTGACCGGTGATCCCCGTCGCACCCCGCCCCGCCCGCCGGGACGTGGGCGGTGCCGCCCGGCGGTAGCCTGAGCGACCGCATGTTCGACGCCCTTTCCGACCGCCTCGAGGGGATCCTCGGCCGCCTGCGCAGCCGCGGGCGACTGAGCGAGGCCGACGTCGACGAGGCCCTGCGCGAGATCCGCACCGCGCTGCTCGAGGCCGACGTCGACATCGGCGTGGCCCGCACCCTCGTGACCGGCATCCGGGCCCGGGTGGTGGGCGAGGAGCTGTCCAAGAGCCTGAGCCCGGGCCAGCAGGTGGTGAAGGCCGTCCACGAGGAGCTCGTCGAGGTGCTCGGCGGCGAGACCCTGCGCCTCACCTACGCCCCGGCCCCACCCACCGTGGTGCTGCTCGCCGGGCTCCAGGGCTCGGGCAAGACCACCGCCGCGGCCAAGTTGGCGCGGTGGTTCCGCCAGCAGGGGCGCAACCCGCTTCTCGTCGGCGCCGACCTCCAGCGCCCGGCGGCGGTGGAGCAGCTGCGCGTCCTCGGCGACCAGGCCGGCGTACCGGTGTACAGCGAGCCCACCGATCCCGTGGCGGTGGCTGCCGGCGGTCTGGAGGAGGCGCGGCGCCTCGGGCGCGACGTGCTCATCGTCGACACGGCCGGGCGCCTGGCCATCGACGAGGCGCTCATGGACGAGGTGCGCCGGGTGTCGCAGGCCGTCACGCCCCGCTACACGTTCCTCGTCATCGACGCCATGACGGGCCAGGACGCGGTGGGAACGGCGCGCGCCTTCCACGACGCCCTCGAGCTCGACGGCGTGATCCTCACCAAGCTCGACGGCGACGCCCGGGGCGGCGCCGCGCTCAGCGTCAAGCAGGTGGTGGGCCGGCCCATCGCCTTCGCCTCCACCGGCGAGCGCCTGGCCGACTTCGACCAGTTCCACCCCGACCGCATGGCCAACCGCATCCTCGGGATGGGCGACATGCTCACGCTCATCGAGCAGGCCGAGCGCGAGTTCGACCGCGACGTGGCGGAGGAGGGGGCCGCCCGCCTGCTCCAGGGGCGCTTCACCCTCGAGGACTTCCTGGCCCAGCTCCAGCAGGTGAAGAAGCTCGGCTCGCTCGGAGGTCTGCTGTCGCTCATGCCGGGCGTGCCCAAGGAGCTCAAGCAGGCCGGCGACGCCGCCATCGACGACCGCCAGGTCGGCCAGGTCGAGGCCATCATCCGCTCCATGACGGCGGCCGAACGGGCCGAGCCCGCCCTCATCGACGGGTCGCGCCGGGTCCGCATCGCCCGGGGGAGCGGGACCACCACCCAGGAGGTGAACCAGCTGCTGCGCCAGTTCAAGGAGGCCCAGCAGCTCATGCGCTCCCCGGGGATGCTCGGCGGCATGCTCGGTGGGGGCAAGGGGGGCCGCCTGGCCCAGGCCCTGGCCGAGCGGACCGGGGCCGCTGACCTGGGCGGCATCGAGGGATCGCTGGCCGGTGCGCTCCCCGGTCCCGCACCGCGCCCGGCGGGCGGCGGGGCGAAGGGACGGCCCGGATCGAAGAAGAAGAAGGGTGGCCGGGTGACCCCCAAATCGGGTGGGGGCGGGCGCCGCGGCTAGCGCCGGCACGGGGTTTTCGACCGCCACCCCGCCGACAGGCCACAATGGGAGGTCCGTGTACGCGGGCCGGGGGCGGAAGACGAGGGAAGGCAGGAACTCGACGGTGGCAGTGAAGCTGCGCCTGATGCGCATGGGGAAGACCAAGCAGCCCACGTACCGCGTGGTGGCGGCGGACAGCCGCTCGCCGCGCAACGGACGGTTCATCGAGATCGTGGGCACCTACGCCCCGCGCGGGCGCTCCGCCGCGGAGCCCGACGCCGTCGTGAAGATCGACAACGACAAGGCGCTCAAGTGGCTGCGCCAGGGTGCCCAGGCCACCGACCGGGTGGAGAAGCTCCTGCGCACCTCCGGTGCCTGGGACGAGTACCGGCCGGGCAGCAAGTGACCGACGCCGGTCTCGACGACATGGGCAACGTCGACGCGGACGACGCCGTGGACGACATGGCGGGGAACCGCGTCGAGGGGGGCACCGCCCGGGCCGTCCTGGACTACATCGCCCGCTCTCTCGCCTCCGAGCCCGACGCCGTGGTGGTCGAGACGGACGAGTCCAGCCGCGGGGTGCGGTTCCGCATCCATGTGGCACCCGGCGACATGGGCCGGATGATCGGCCGTCGTGGCCGGGTGGCGCAGGCCATCCGCACCCTCGTCCGGGTGGCGGGGTCACGCGACGGAACGGACACCAACGTCGACTTCGTCGACGACTGACGACCCCGGCCCGACGGGGGCCGACCCCGGTCCGTCGACGACCGGCGACCGGGCGCCGCTCGACGCCCCGCTCCTCGAGGTCGGCACCATCGTCAAGCCGCACGGTCTGCGCGGTGAGCTGGTGGTGGCCTTCGTGAGCAACCGCCCCGAGCGCGTCGCCCCCGGCGCCGTTCTCGTCACCGAGAGCGGGGACCTCGTCCTCGAGTCGGCCCGCCCCTTCGGGGCACGGTGGTTGGTGCACTTCGAAGGCGTCGTGACCCTGGCACAGGCCGAGGCGCTGCGCGCCACGGTGCTGCGGGGCCACCCGCTCCCCGACGACGGGGCGCTGTGGGTGCACGAGCTGGTGGGGTCCGACGTGGTGGACACAGACGGTGCGGTCGTGGGCGTGGTGCATGCCGTGGTGGCCAATGGGGCGAGCGACCTCCTCGAGCTCGAGGGGGGAGCGCTCGTGCCGCTGCGGTTCGTGGTGCGCCGGTCGGCCGGTCAGGTGGTGGTCGATCTCCCCGCCGGCCTGCTCGAGACGTAGCCCCGAGACAGCGAGGGCCCGTCCCGTGCGCATCGACGTCTTCACCATCTTCCCCGACCTCCTGGAGCACTTCCTGGAGGGCTCGCTCATCGGCCGGGGGCGGCGCAACGGCATCGTCGAGGTGCGCGTGCACGACCTGCGCGCCGGGGCCGGCGATCCCCGCCGGTCCGTCGACGACGCCCCCTTCGGCGGGGGCGCGGGCATGGTCCTCGCCCCCGGTCCGATCTTCGAGGCGGTGGAGGCGGTGGCACCGCCGCGACCCCTGTACCTGTTGAGCCCGGCCGGGCGGCGGCTGGACCAGTCCGTGGTGGAGGAGCTGGCCGAGCTGCGCACCGGCGCGTCAGGGGGGTTCTCCCTGCTGTGCGGGCGCTACGAGGGCGTCGACGCCAGGGTGGCCGACCACCTCGTCGACGGCGAGCTGTCGGTGGGCGACTACGTGCTCGGCGGGGGGGAGGTGGCGGCGCTCACGGTGGTGGAGGCGGTGGCGCGTCTGGTGCCGGGGGTCATGGGCAACGACGCCTCGGCCGCCGACGAGAGCTTCACCTCGGGCCTCCTCGAGTACCCGCAGTACACCCGTCCCGCCGTGTACCGGGGCTGGGCGGTTCCCGACGTGCTGCTCACCGGGGACCACGGACGCATCGCCCGCTGGCGGCGGGCCATGGCCCTGCGCCACACCCTGGCGCGTCGCCCCGACCTGCTCGACGCCCAGGGGGGCCTGAGCGCGCACGACCGCCGCCTGCTCGAGGAATGGCCCGAGCCCTCGTCCGGAACCGAGTCGGGGGCCGTGCCTGAGGATCCTCCCGCCGGGGCCTAGGTGCGGCCCGGTCCGGTGGGCGGCTATCCTGTGCGCTCCGGCAGGCTCTGTACGGTTCGGCCGCCCCGTCGACATCGGTGGCCCCGGCGGCGCTGCTCGGGCCGCTCGGAGCACTACCCCGTGAAGGGACGCGCCATGAATCCCACCGACATCGTCGACCGCGAGAGCCTCCGAGACGACGTCCCCGATTTCCGACCCGGCGACACGCTCAAGGTGCACGTGCGGGTGGTGGAGGGCAACCGGGAGCGCAACCAGGTCTTCCAGGGTGCGGTCATCCGCCGCCAGGGCACCGGCGCCCGCGAGACCTTCACCGTGCGCAAGGTCAGCTTCGGCGTGGGGGTGGAGCGGACGTTCCCCGTCCACTCGCCCATCCTGGCCAGGATCGAAGTCGTCACCCGGGGCGATGTCCGGCGGGCGAAGCTCTACTACCTGCGCGGCCGGGTGGGGAAGGCCGCCAAGATCAAAGAGAAGCGGGCGGCGCGCACCTAGTGCGGATGCGGTGCCGGGCCCGTTCGCGGGTCACGGTGGCCCGGGGACGATGACGGTGGCCCAGGGACGATGAGCGAAGAGGATCTCGAACGGTATGAGGCCGAGATCGAGCTGGCGCTCGTCCAGGAGTACCGGACCGTGCTCCCGCTCTTCCGCTACGTGGTGGAGACCGAGCGCCGCTTCTACCTCGCCAACGAGGTCAAGGTGACCGTGCGCGACGCGTCGTCGCCGACGGTCGTGGAGCTCGAGCTGAGCGATGCGTGGGTGTGGGACATGTACCGCCCGGCGCGCTTCGTGCCCCACGTGCGGGTGCTCACCTTCCGCGACGTCAACGTGGAGCGCCTGCCCGACCGCGACACCTGATGGCGCCGGGGCAGCGGGTCACCCTCGGGACCCGGGGCGAGGACGCCGCCGTGGCGTGGTACCGGCGGGCGTCGTACGCGGTGCTGGCGCGCAACTGGCGCTGCCCCGAGGGTGAGATCGACGTCGTGGTGCGCAGCGCCTCGGGCGACGTCATCGTGTTCTGCGAGGTGAAGGCGCGCACCTCGGACCGTTTCGGATCGCCCTTCGAGGCGGTCACCCCCGCCAAGCAGCGCCGGCTGCGGCGCCTGGCGGCGCGGTGGCTGTCGAGCGGGCACGGCAGCCGGGGCGCGCAGCAGATCCGCTTCGACGTGGCGGCTGTCACCCCCGGCCCGGGCGGGACCCTGCGGGTCGAGGTGCTCGAGGACGCCTTCTGACGACCGTGCGCCGGGCGGCCAATGGGGGCGGTCAACGGGGCCGGCCACCCGGGGCGGTCTGCCGGGGCGGTCGGTAGGGTGTCGCCCGTGAGCACCGAGACGATCATCGTGGAGCGCGACGAGGGCATCGTGACCATCACCCTCAACCGTCCTGAGCGCAAGAACGCCGGCAACGGCCTCATGTGGCAGGAGCTGCACCGCACGCTGTCCGAGGTCGGTCGCCGTCGCCAGGACCGTGTGGTGGTACTGACCGGTGCGGGGGGAGCGTTCTGCTCCGGGGCCGACATCGGGGACCCCAAGGGCGTGAGCGGGGACCCCGACGATCCCCACCTGGTGCGCATGCGGTTCTTCGGCCAAGTCGTGCTGGCCCTGCGCTCGCTGCTCAAGCCCACCATCGCCAAGGTCCGGGGCATCGCCGCCGGGGCGGGGATGAGCCTGGCGCTCGGGTGCGACCTCATCGTCGCCTCGGACAACGCCCGGTTCTCCGAGATCTTCTCCAAGCGGGGGCTGTCGGTGGACGGGGGCTCGTCATGGATCCTGCCCCGGCTCGTCGGGCTTCACCGGGCCAAGGAGCTCGCGTACTTCGCCGACGTGCTGTCGGCCGAGGAGGCGGCCGGCTACGGCTTCGTCAACCGCGTGGTGCCCGACGACGAGCTCGACGCCTTCGTGGACGGCTGGGCCCGGCGCCTGGCGGCGGGGCCGCCCATCGCCTTGTCGATGACCAAGGGCCTCCTCGACAACGCCATGTCGGTGAGCATGGCCCAGGCTCTCGAGGACGAGGCCCGGTGCCAGACCATCAACTTCGGCACCGCCGACACCGCCGAGGCCATGCGGGCCTTCGCCGAGAAGCGCGAGCCGCGCTTCGAGGGCCGCTGAGGAAGGACGGTGGCGGGCCGGTACCATGCCGCGTCCGTGGGCGCGCCTCGTCGGATCGGCTCCTTGGCCGTCGCCGTCCTCCTGGGCGCGCCGGTGGTCCTGGCGGCGTGCGGGGGGTCGGGCGGCAACGTGGGCATCCCCACCGGCGGTGCCCCCACCACCGGGGCGGCGGGTCCGGGCTACATGGTCCGCACCGCGTCGGTGGCGGGTCTGGGACACGTGCTCGTGGACGGGTACGGGCTCACGCTCTACCTCTTCGTGCCCGACGGCCAGTCCGGGAAGTCGACGTGCTCGGGGTACTGCGCGTCGCGCTGGCCCCCGCTCACCCTGCCGACGGGCGTGACGACGCCGGACGTGGGCCCGGGGGCGCAAGCTGCGCTGGTGAAGACCACGCAGCGCAGCGACGGTGTCCTGCAGGTCACCTACGACGGCTGGCCGCTCTACCACTGGATCGGCGACACCGCGGCGGGACAGGACAACGGCGAGGGCGTCAACGACGCGGGGGGCTACTGGTACGCGGTCGACGCCGCCGGCCAGGCCGTCCACTGAGGAGCCGTCGCCGTCTGCCCCCCGTCCACCGGGCCCACCGGGTCCCACCGGCTCGGCCGGGTTGGCCCGGGTTGGCCGGGCTGGCGGCGTCGAGGTCGACGTCCATGGCGCCGATGTGAACGATGATCGGGGCATGGCGCCCCCGTCCCACCCCCGGCGTCGGATCCTCGACGTCGGGCTGTGGTGGCGGGCCGGGCGCAACACGCTGGCGCAGTCGGCCCGGGACCGCATCACCACCAATGCCGCCAGCCTGGCCTTCCACTGGATGCTCGCCCTCTTCCCGGCGCTGGTGGCGGCGGTGGCTGTGCTCGGGCTGGCCGGTCTTTCCGCCGCCCACGAACGCGAGGTGGTGCGCGACGTCGGTGTGCTGCTGCCCGCCCAGGCCGCTCAGGCCGTCGACGCCGCCCTGCGCAACCCGGTGCGCGGCGCCGGCGGTGGTCTCGAGATCGCGGTGGCGGTGGCGGTGGCGCTGTGGAGCGGGGTGGAGTCCATGGCGGCGCTCCAGGTCGGGCTGGACGTCGCCTACGAGATCACCGCCGACCGTGGCTTCGTCCGTCGCCGCATCATGGCTCTGCCCCTGTTGGCGTGCACCGTGGTCCTGGGGGGAGC
This sequence comes from Acidimicrobiales bacterium, assembly GCA_049514335.1. GTDB lineage: Bacteria > Actinomycetota > Acidimicrobiia > Acidimicrobiales > UBA8190 > JBEKVE01. The sequence continues at coordinate 4,103 of JBEKVE010000011.1, read as the reverse complement.
GGCCTCGATCCTGCTGCTGCTCGGCGATCCCGTGCGGTCGCTCCTGCCCTCGTCGCTCGCCATCGCCCGACCCACATTCGACGCCCTGTGGGCCCTCATCCGGTGGGCGGGGGCGGTGGCACTCATGATGGTGCTCCTGGCCGCCTATTACGCCATCGGCCCCAACCACGCCCGCACCCGCCTGCGCGTGGTCAGCTCCGGAGCGGTGGTGGCGGCGCTCGGGTGGCTGGGGGCGTCGGCGGCGTTCTCGTTCTACCTCGACCACTTCGGCCACCAGTCCCGTTCCTACGGCACCTTCGCCGGTGTGGCCGCGCTCTTGCTGTGGCTGTTTCTCACCGCCATGGCCGTCCTGCTCGGTGCGGAGCTCGACTTCGAGCTGTCCCGGACGCGCCCGGCGGGGAGTGGGGACTGAGAGCGGCCCCAGCTCCCAGACGGTTCCCGGGTTCCCGGCTCCCCCATGCTCCCGTTCCGGGTTCCCCGGTGCCCGCTCTCGCGTCTACCCCAATTCGGGGTCATACCCGGGGGCGCCCGACCATGTCCTCGACGGACCACCGATGCGAGCCGCGATCGGCCCGCCGACGGCGCCTCCTGCGCCGGTGGTCGGGAAGCGGAGCAGCGCAGGGGTGGGACAAACGGGCCCTAGGGCCCTACCTCTCGTCGCGGTGGGGACCCACACTGCACCCATGACTCGGCGCGACCCGGTGCCCGGCGGAGCGGTGGCACGTGCCGCGCCGCCCACGTCGGGAGGCTCCCCGCCCCGGCCCAGGGGCGCGACCGCGGTCCTTCCGTGACAGCGCGGCGCGTCGTTGTCGTGGGGGGCGTGGCCGGCGGGATGTCGACGGCCACCCGGCTGCGGCGACTCGACGAGTCGGCGGTGATCACCGTGATCGAGCGGTCGGGACACGTGTCGTACGCCAACTGCGGCCTTCCCTATTTCGTGGGCGGCGTGATCGAGGACGGGGACGATCTGCTGCTCCAGACGCCCGAGCGCCTCACCGAGCGGTTCCGTCTGGACGTTCGCGTCGACACGGAGGTGGTGGACATCGACCCCGTGCGCCACACGGTGGCCCTGCGCGACATGCTCGACGGCGAAACGGCGTCGATCGGCTACGACACGCTCGTGCTGAGCCCGGGTGCGGTGTCCGTGCGCCCTCCCATCCCCGGCTTCGAGCGGGTGCGCGGGTTGCGGACGGTGGAGGACGCCGAGCGTCTGGCCGCCGACGCGTCGGGGCGGCCCCGGAGCGCGGTCGTCATCGGTGCCGGGTTCATCGGCCTCGAGACGGCCGAGAACCTGGCCCGGCGGGGCATCACCGTCACCGTGGTGGAGGCCGCCGAGCAGGTCCTCACCCCCCTCGATCCCGAGCTGGCGGTGCTCGTGGCGGCGGAGCTCGCCGCCCACGGGGTGGTGGTCGAGACGGGCGTCGCCGTCGCCGCCGTGACCCCCGACGGGATCACGCTCTCCGACGGCAGGTCGATAGGAGGCGAGCTCGTCGTGGCCTCCATCGGCGTGCGTCCCGACGTCGGCCTGGCTCGCCGGGCCGGCCTCACCCTGGGGCCGAACGGCGGGATCGCGGTGGACGAGGCCAACCGGACGAGCGAGCCCGACATCTACGCCGTGGGCGACGCCGTCGAGAAGGAGGACCGGGTCGGAGGGGGACACTCGCTCATCGCCCTCGCCAACGTCGCCAACCGCCAGGGTCGGCGCGTGGCCGACCACATCTGCGGCCTGTCCACCCACGCCACCCCTTCGCTCGGCACCGCCATCGTCAAGGTCTTCGATCTCGCCGCCGCCATGACGGGATGGAGCGAGAAGCGCCTGGCGGCGGCGGGCCGGCCCTACCGGGCCGTGCACAGCCACCCCATGAGCCACGCCGGGTACTACCCGGGCGGCCAGTCCATGGCGCTCAAGCTCCTCTTCGACCCCGCCGACGGCACCATCCTCGGTGCCCAGGCCGTCGGCCGCGACGGCGTCGACAAGCGCATCGACGTCATCGCCACCGCCATGACGGGCGGCATCCCGGCCGAGGGGCTCGCCGATCTCGAGCTCGCCTACTCGCCCCCGTTCTCGTCGGCCAAGGACCCCGTCAACATGCTCGGCTACATGGCCGAGAACGTGCGCAGCGGTGCGTGCGACGTCGTGGCCTACGACGAGATCCCGGCGCTCGTGGCGGCGGGGTGGACCCTCCTCGACGTGCGCACCGAGACCGAGCACGCCCGGGGTGCGATCCCCGGCTCGCGCAACCTCTCCCTCGACCGACTGCGCCAGGAGCTCGACGGGAAACCCGGCCCCTTCGTCGTGTACTGCGAGGTGGGCCAGCGGGGCCATACCGCCACGTCACTCCTCCACGAGCTGGGGATCGAGGCTCGCAACCTCGATGGTGGCTACCGCACCTGGCTCGCCGCCGACGCCGCCCGTCGCCAGCAGCCGTCTCGCCTGGTCGACACCGCCGCCTGACACCAGACCGACGCGCCGGTTCCAGGCGCCGGCGGCTCTCCGACACAGCCACCACGTAGGGTGCACCACGCGCCTCGCGTGGCCGGCGCTGACGAGCGGCCCGCTCCATGTCCCGCGGCTCGGTCTGCCACCGTGCCGCACGAAGCACCGGAGCATGCCGTGCTCGCTTGTATCGCATCCGCCACGCTGCAGGGCGTCGACGGGCGTCCTGTGTCGGTCGAGGTCCACGTGTCGTCGGGACTGCCCGGCTTCACCGTCGTCGGGCTGCCCGACACCGCCGTGCGAGAGTCGCGCGACCGCGTCCGTGCCGCCCTCTTGTCGAGCGGGCTGCCCTGGCCCGCCCGGCGCGTCACGGTGAACCTCGCTCCCTCCGGGGTGCGAAAGACGGGCTCGGGGCTCGACCTGGCCATCGCCGTGGGCCTCCTGGTCGCCTCCGAGGCGCTGCCCGCCGCTTCGGCGGCAAGCACGGGTTTCGTGGGAGAGCTGGGCCTCGACGGGTCGCTGCGCACCGTCCCCGGGATGGTGTCGCTCGTGGCCGCCACCGCCGGTGACCACGTGGTGGTCCCCACGGACGCCGCCCCCGAGGCGGCGCTGGTGGCGGGGGAGCGCGTGCGCGGCGCGGCGCGTCTCGCCGATCTGGTGCGCATGCTGCGGGGGTCGGCACCGTGGCCCGTCATCGAGGCACCGGTGTCCGACCGGGTGGTCGAGCCCGGGCCCGATCTGCGCGACGTGCGCGGCCAGCCGGTGGCACGACGTGCCCTCGAGATCGCCGCGGCGGGGGGGCACCACCTCCTCATGGTGGGACCACCCGGCTCGGGCAAGTCCATGCTCGCCGCCCGGCTGCCCGGCATCCTCCCCGACCTCACCCGGCCCGAGGCGCTCGAGGTGCTGCGCATCCACTCCGCCGCCGGCGTCACCGTCGGTGTGTCGGGCTTCCCGGGTCGCCCGCCGTTCCGGGCACCGCACCACGGGTCCACCGACGTGGCGCTCGTGGGGGGCGGGTCGTCGTGGCTGCGGCCGGGCGAGGTGTCGCTCGCCCACGCCGGGGTGCTCTTCCTCGACGAGCTGGGTGAGTTCCCCGCCACGGTGCTCGACGCCCTGCGCCAGCCGGTCGAAGAGCACGTCATCCGGGTCCGCCGGGCCCGGGGCGCAGCCGACCTCCCGGCCCGCTTCCTCCTCGTGGCGGCCATGAACCCGTGCCCGTGCGGGGAGGGCGGTCTCCCCGGCGCCTGCCGCTGCACCGACGTCATGCGGGAGCGCTACCTGCGGCGGCTCTCGGCGCCGTTGCTCGACCGCTTCGACCTCGCCGTCACCCTCACCGCACCCCGGGTGGAGGATCTCCTCGGTGGGCCCCCCGGGGAGGCGTCGGCCGAGGTCGCCACGCGGGTCCGCCACGCCCGTCGCGTCGCGGCCACCCGGGGCGTGCGGTGCAACGCCGAGCTGCGTGCCGATGTGCTCGACGAGATCGTGCCGCTCACCGACGGCGCCGCCACCCTGCTCGAGCGCCGGCTGCGTGACGGCACCCTTTCCGCACGCGGCCTGCACCGGGTGCGTCGCGTGGCGCGCACCGTCGCCGATCTCGACGCCGTTCCCGGCGTGGTGGGTGAGCGTCAGATCGCCGAGGCGCTCGCCCTGCGGTCGGGACGCG
>JBEKVE010000010.1:0-39398 GCA_049514335.1 Acidimicrobiales bacterium | reverse complement strand
AGGGCGAAGTAGGTGGGGTTCGTGGCGCCGAGGAGATGGAAGCGCAGCCAGTCGGGGTCGTCCCTGCGCTCGCCGCCGACGGGGGCGAAGAACCCCTTGGGCGTGGTGTCGGCCCCCACCACCAGGGCCACGTCGCACAGGCCGGCCAGGATCTGGGCACGCGCCGCGGCCACGGCGGTGGCACCCGAGGCGCACGCCGCGTAGGCGCTCGACACGCGCGCCCCGGACCATCCGAGCGCCTGGGCGAAGGTGGCGCCGGAGATGAAGCCGGGATAGCCGTTGCGGATGGTGTCGGCGCCCGACACGAACTGCACGTCGGTCCACGACAGCCCGGCGTCGGACAGCGCGGCACGAGCCGCGGCCAGGCCGTACTCCACGAAGTTCCGGCCCCACTTGCCCCAGGGGTGCATGCCCGCCCCCAGCACGGCCACTCGGCGGTCGTCAGCCACGGTCTGCCCCCTTTGCGGCGTCGGCGCCGGCCACGGGGCGCCACTTCCACACCAGGTACTCGTGGTCGTCGTCCTCGTAGAGCACGTCGGTGACCAGCTCGACCTCGTCGCCCACGGCCAGGTCGTCGACGGTGACACCCGGCACCACCTGGCCCATCACCACCATCTTCTCCTCGGCCAGCTCCACGGCGGCGATGCAGAAGGGCACGAAGGGGTCGGCGGCCACGTAGGGCGCCGGCGGCGTGTAGTGGGCGTCTGTGTAGGACCACACCCGGCCCCTTCGGCTCAGGGACACCTCGTCGAAGGCGGTGCTGTCACAGGCTGGGTTGCGGCAGAAGAAGGCCTCGCGGGGGAAGGCGTAGGTGCCGCAGCTCCGGCAGCGGCTGCCGAGGAGGGCCGGCTCGTCGCCCTCCGTGCTGAACCAGCCCTCGACGGCGGGGACACGGGTCTTGGTGGTCACCGGGCGAGTCTAACGCTCCGTCAGATCCGGGCCCCGGGGCGGGTCCGGCGCCTGATGGGTGACGGGGCTTCTCCTCCTTCCCGGGACCACGCACGCGCCACAACGCACAGAGCCCGGTCGGGACAGTCGAGCCCGGCCGGGGACAGTCGAGCCCGGCCGGGGCAGTCGAGGGAACAAGAGGCGCGACGCCCTCCGATCGCGCGCGATCCTGGTCCATGGAGCTCACCGTCGTCGACGCCTTCACCGACCGTCCCTTCGCCGGCAACCCGGCCGCCGTCACCATCGTCGAGGCCTTCCCCGACGATGTCCGCATGCAGACGGTGGCGCGCGAGATGAACCTGTCGGAAACGGCCTTCGCCCTTCCCCGTGGCGACGGGACCCACGACCTGCGCTGGTTCAGCCCGACGGTCGAGGTCGACCTGTGCGGGCACGCCACGCTCGCCACGGCGCACGTGCTCGGCGGGGCCGGCCGGTTCCACACCCGCAGCGGCGAGCTCGTGTGCACCGACGGCGGTGACGGCTGGATCGACATGGACTTCCCCGCCGACCCGCTCACCGCCTCCGAGGATTGCGCGCCGGTGGCCGCCGCCCTCGGGCTCTCCGCCGCCGCCGTGCGGTTCGTGGGCCGGGGTCGCAGCGACGTGCTGGTGGAGCTGGCCGACGCCGGGCTGGTGCGGGGACTGCTCCCCGACACCAAGGCCGTGGCCGCCCTCGGCTCGCGCTGCGTCATCGTCACCGCCGGGGGGGACGGCACGGGTGTGGGTGGCGACTGCGTCACCCGTGTGTTCGCCCCCAACGCCGGCATCGCCGAGGACCCTGCGACCGGATCGGCCCACTGCACCCTGGCCGGGTACTGGGCGCCGCGCCTGGGCCGTGACGCCCTCGTGGGCGAGCAGGCGTCGCCCCGGGGCGGCGTGATCCGCATGCGCCTGGCGGGGGACCGGGTGGTGCTGAGCGGCCGGGCCGTCACCGTGTCCCGGGTGCGGCTGCTCGTGTGAGCTGGTGGCCGTCCGGCGCCAGGGACGGGGCGCGGCTCTCGGGTCAGCCGCCGGCCTTGCGCACGCCCTTGCGGTAGGCGCGCGGGAACAAGGCCCGACCGACCGGCGCCATACGGGCGATGACGGCGGCGTCGATGTCGATGCGCGGTCCCCCCATGCGTTCGAGCACGAGGCGCGACACCTGCTCCTCGGTGCGCCGCACCATGCGCGGGGGCATGGGCATGCCGTCGTCGACCGCGGCGCGTCCCATGGCGGTGGGGACCCATCCCGGGTACAGCACGTGAAGATGCACGCCCGTATCCTCGGTGTCGAAGGCGAGGCTCTCGGTGAACGCGCTCAGCGCCGCCTTCGAGGCGCCGTAGGCGGCCTCGTGCGGCCCCGGGGCGCGGCCGCTGTCCGACGACACGTTCACCACCACACCCCGCCCCCGCTCCCGCATGCCCGGGACCACGGCGAGGGTCCCCGCCACCGGGCCGAAGTAGTTGGTGGCCATGACGGCGCGATGCACGTCGACGCCCGGCTCGGCGGTGCCCCGAGGCGGGCCCGTGCCGGCGTTGTTGACGAGCACGTCGATGCGGCCGTGGTGCCGCTCCACCTCGGACAGCGCGGCGACGAAGCCATCGGTGTCGCCGACGTCGCACGGCACCGTCGAGGAGTCCGGCGACGACCGCTGCAACTCGGTGGCCAGGGTCACGAGCAGGTCGCGGCGGCGGGCCAGCCCCACCACCACCGCACCGCGCCCCGCCAGGTCGAGGGCGAAACGCCGCCCCAGGCCCGACGACGCCCCGGTCACGACGCACACCGCCCCCCGCACCTCGAACATGGCATCTCATCGTAGGAACGCCGCACCCGATCCTGGCAACATGGGCGGCGTGGCCGACCGCGCCGGGCCCACGGCCCGCACCATGTGGCACCTCCTCGAGCCACTGCACGCCGTCGTCTACTTCGCCCCCGAGGCTGCCGACGCGTTCACGGCCGCCGGCCTGAAGGGCTTCTGGATGGGCTATTTCGCCGGCCGGGCCGCTCCCATGGGGGCGGTTGGTCCCGCCGTGGTGGACGCCACCTTCTTCAACTTCGCCCCCGCACGCGTGGCCCGGGCCCTGCCCGACGCGTGGTTGTTCGCCTCCCCGGCAGCCGTCCTCGAGGCGCGTCTGGCCGGTGCCGGTGCGGCGCTCGCCCGCTTGCTCGCCGGCCACGACGCCGAGGTGCGCGCCGCCGCCGGCCTGGTCCGCCAGGCCGTCGAGGGCGTGACCACGGCCGGGCGTCCCCTGGGCGCGGCCAACGCCGCACTGCCGTGGCCGGACGATCCGCTCCTCGTGCTGTGGCAGGCGGCGGGCGTGGTGCGCGAGCACCGCGGCGACGGACATGTTGCCGCCCTGGTGGCGGCCGGGCTCGACGGGCTGGAGGCGCTCGTCTCCATGGTGGGCACGGGCGCCGTTCCCCGCTCGTTGCTCCAGGTGGCGCGGGGGTGGGACGACGCCCAGTGGGAGGAAGCCGAGGCCCGCCTGGCCGGGCGTGGTTGGCTCACGCCCGACGGCGCGCTCACGCCCGCCGGCGCGGCGGCGCGCTCCGACATCGAAGATCTGACCGACCGACTGGCCACCGAGCCCTGGGACCGGCTGGGCGCACAGCGGACCGAGGAGCTGCGGACGCTGCTCGTGCCGCTTGCCCGGGCCGTGGCGGCGTCCGGGGTGGTCCCCGTCCCCAACCCGATCGGCCTGCCCGTCCCCGGATAGCCGGCCCACCCGCCCCGTGCCCACCACCATGCGTGGGGCCTCGGGCGCCGGCGTGGCGCACAACGGGCACCGTCGGTGGTCGGATAGGGACCTTGGACCCGTCTCTCCCAGGGCCATTGGGTCCTACTCGGCGCCGGATGGTGTGTCGACGGTAGAAGTGATGAGCACCACCACCCCGAACCTGTTCGACACACTCGCCACCCACCAGGAGCTGCTCCCCGCCCTGCAGCGCGCCGAGACCGTCTACGACCGCGGCACGGCCCAGCACTCGGCCCGGGTGGGGAAGATCTGCGGCCTGATCGGCCAGGTCCTCGGCCTGAGTGGCCCCGACATCGGCGCGCTGACGTGGACGGCGGTTCTGCATGACGTGGGGAAGCTGACGGTGTCGGAGGCGGTGCTGCACAAGCATTCGGGGCCCTTCACCGACGCCGACTGGTCCGAGCTGCGACAGCACGCCATGGCGGGGGAGAGCCTCGTCCTGGCGCTCGGCCCCCAGATGCAGCCCATGGCCTCGGCCGTGCGCTCGCACCACGAACGCTGGGACGGAAGCGGCTATCCCGACGGGTTGCGGGGCGAGGAGATCCCCCTGTGGTCGCGCATCGTGGCCGTGGCCGACGCCTACGACCTGCTCGCCCACGAGCAGCCCTATCGCCACGAGGTGTTCAGCCACGCCGCCGCCGTCGACCTCGTCCTGGACGGCCGGGGCCGGCGCTTCGATCCCGAGGTGGTCGACGCCTTCGTGTTCCTGGACCACCGGGGCGTGCTCGCCCCCATCGCCCAGTCCATGCAGCACCGACCGCAGGCCGTGTCGGCCATCAGCGCGGCGCGCCGCACACCGGTGGGGACACGCCGGCGCCGGACCCCCAGACCCGTCGCGTAGCCGCAAGAGCCCCGCCGCCACCGGAGCGTGGCGTCCGGGCGCGGTCCGGGGTGGAAGGTCAGCCCTCGGGGTCGCGGTCCCGGGCGGCGGACAGCTCGGCCGCCACCCGCTCGGCCTCCTCGGTGTCGACCTGCTCGAGGGCGTAGCCGCTGTGGACGACGAGCCAGTCACCCACCGCCGGGGGATCGCCCTCGTAGGCGAGCAACGACACGCGGTGGCGCGAGCCGTCTATGTCCTGCACCGTCACCTCGGCTCCGGCCGGTGGATCGACCACCAGGTGGAGACGGCTCACGCACATGGGGCCGAGCCTGCCACGACGTCGAGGACGCGTGACGCCGCCTCCTCGACCGACGACGCCACGGCGTCGCTCAACCCGATCCCGTCGCCGAAGTCCTCCCCCTCGATCCCCACCGCCACCACCCGCCGCGGGGCACGGTCCACGGCCCGGGCCAGTCGCAAGGCGGCGGCGACGCCCACGGTGTGGGTGCTGCCGGTAGGGCGCTCCGACGTGTGATCGCCGAGCTCGACCACGGTCACCGTGCCCGGTGCCGCCCCCGTGCGCACGGCGTCGACCACCACCGCCAGGGTGGCCCCGTCCCATTCCCCCAGGAGGTCGAGCGGATCGCCGAAGGGGCCCGACACCGTGGCGTCGCCCCCCGCCCCTTCCCCGTCGGCGAGCCGCTCTGCCACGAGGTCGGTCACGGCCACCCCGGCGCCGTCGTCGCGGCGGTACTCGTTCCCCATGGCGAGCACCACCACCCGGCGAGGCGGGGGGTGCACCGGCTCCGGAGCCACCTCGGCGCCGCGCCCCCGTCTGTCTGCGGCCGTCACGTGCGCTGCACCCTCACGTGCGCTGCACCGTCACGTCCAGGAAGTGCGTGGCACAGGAGATGCACGGGTCGTGGTTGCGCACCGCCTGCTCGCACCGCCACGTCAGGTCCTCGTCGGTGAGGTCGAGACCCCCCTCCACCACGCGCCGCAGGTCGTCCTCGATGGTCAGCTGGTTCTGCGACGTGGGCGGCATGATGCGGGCCGACCGGGTCGGCGGCGGGCTCGAAGCGCTCGTAGGCCTCGACCAACCGCAGCGCCTCGTCGCAGGCGAAGACGAGCTCGACCGCCCGCACCACGATGCTGCGGAAGGGGTTGGTGCACACGTCGCCCAGCCCCGCCGCATCCGCCGCCTGCCGGGCCACCTCGGGAAGCTTGCCGGCGTTGAGCGCGAAGCGGGCCAGCGGTCCGGTGAGATACGGGTCCGTCCCCCCGAGCCGGGCGTGCAGGGCGGTGGAGCGGGCCACGTGCTCCTCCACCGCCAGGTCGGCGAACTGGGCCGGGCTCAGCTCCTCCCCCGACCACAGCGCCACCTGCCCCTCCTCCACGGGGTAGTGGTCGGGGTGGGTGAGCGACACGAATCGGTAGTCGCCGGTGACGTCGGGGAAGTCGAAGCCCGCCACCCACGCCACCGTGGTGAGGGCGTCGTCGCGCGCCCGGCGCAGCGGTTCGGCCAGGGCCCGGATCGCATCGGTGTCAGGGGCCCGGTAGAAGCCCCCCACGCGCACGTTCACAGGGTGCACGGCCCGGCCGCCCACGGTCTTCATGAGCAGGTTGCCGGTGCGCTTCAGGTCGAGGCCGCGCTCCACCGCCGGCCGGTCGAGAGCGGCGAGCTCGACGGCGTCCTCGCACCCGAGGAAGTCCGGCGCGTGGAGCAGGTAGACGTGCAGGGCGTGGCTCTGGATCCACTCGCCGCAGTAGAGCAGGCGGCGCAGCGACGCCACAGGCTCGCTCACCGTCATGGCGCAGGCGTCCTCCATGGCCCGGCACGCACTCATCTGGTAGGCCACGGGACAGATCCCGCAGATGCGGGCGGTGATGTCGGGTGCCTCGTCGAAGCGCCGTCCCTCGAGCAGCGCCTCGAAGAACCGGGGCGGCTCGAAGATGTCGAGCGTCACTTCGGTCACCGCCCCGTCGTGCACGTGCACCCGCAGCCCGCCCTCGCCCTCCACCCGGGCGAGGCCAGGCACGTCCACGGTGCGCTCGCCGTGACGGCCGTGCGTCATCGGGACCCGCTCCCCGGCTCACCGGCACCGCCGTCGGGGTCGTTGGCTTCGCTCTCCTGGCGGAAGGCGGGGGCGCCGGCGTTGAACGTGCGGAACAGGCGCGACACGTCGACGGGGGCGAGCCCGTCGCCGCGCAGGCGCCGGGCCAGGGACGCCGTGTTGGCGGTGTCGGCCGGTCCGAAGCACCCGAAGCAGCCGCGGTCCACCGACGGGCACAGCCCCCCGCACCCGGCCCGGGTCACCGGCCCCAGGCACGGCGTGCCCTTGGCCACGAGCACGCACACCGTGCCACGGCCCTTGCACTCCTGGCACACGCTGTGGCCGGCGATGGCGGGGCGCCTCCCCGCCAGCTGGGCCAGGACCACCTCGAGCAGCTGCCCGCGGTCGACGGGGCACCCGTGCAGCTCGTAGTCGACGCGCACGTGCGCCGAGATGGGTGTGGAGGTCTCCAGCGTGGCGATGTAGTCGGGCCGGGCGTACACGGTGGCGGTGTAGTCGCCCACCGAGGCGAAGTTGCGCAGGCCCTGGATCCCCCCGGCGGTGGCGCAGGCGCCGATGGTGACGAGCACCCGGGACGAGGCCCGCACGGCCTGGATGCGTTCGGCGTCGTCGGGCGTGGTGATCGACCCCTCCACCAGCGACACGTCGTAGGGCCCGGCCACCACCGCCCTGCTCATCTCGGTGAACGAGGCGATGCGCACCGCGCCGGCCAGGGCCAGCAGCTCGTCCTCGCAGTCGAGCAGGCTGAGCTGGCAGCCGTCGCACGAAGCGAACTTCCACACCGCCAGCGTCGGTCGGGCGTCGGTCACCGTCGTCATCGCTGGCGCTGCAGGAGCAGCTGTTCGAGGCTGGCGGCGTAGTCGAAGATGGGGCCGTCCCGGCACAGCAGGTACGGCCCGAGCTGGCAGTGGCCGCACAACCCGATGCCGCACTGCATGTTGCGCTCCAGCGTCACCTTGATGCGCGACCGATCCACACCACGCTCCATGAGGTCGCGCACGGTGAAGCGCATCATGACCTCCGGGCCGCACATGATGGCCGAGGTGCGCGCCGGGTCGAAGTCCGCCGCCGGCAGCAAGGTGGTGACCACCCCCACCCGGCCCCGCCAACCCGCCTCGGCCACGTCCACCGTGACCGCCACCTCCGCACCGGCCTGGCGCCAGCGCTCGAGGTCGTCGGCGAACACGATCTGGTCGGGCGAGCGCGCCCCGACGAGCACGTACAGCCGGGCGGGGCCACTCGGGGTGTGCAGCGTCGCAACCAACCGCTGCACCGCGCCGCGTAACGGGGCCAACCCGATGCCGCCCGCCACCACCACGGCGTCGTCCCCGGCCAGGGCGTCGGTGCCCCAGTCGTTGCCGAAGGGGCCACGCACCCCGACGATCCCGCCCACCGGCATGGCGCACAGGGCATGGGTGACGGCTCCCACGTCGCGCACGGTGTGCTCGAGGGGTCCATCGTCGTCGGGGCTGCTGCTCATGGAGATGGCCACCTCGCCCACGCCGAAGACCGTCAGCATGTTGAACTGCCCCGGGCCGAACCGCGGCGGCGCGCCGTCGAAGGCGACGAGCGAGAGCGTCGTGACGTCGTCGGTGTGCCGGCGCGTGGCGACCACCCGGTACGGGACCGGCACCAGGGGGTTGTGCACGGTGGCGGCGTCAGCCGTGATCGTCGCCATGGTCCTTGCCGTACAGGTCCAGAAGGCGCAGGCGCGTCGACTGCAGGCGCTCGAGGATGACCGCCGACACCCGCTGGAGCAGCGCGTAGCCGAAGGCGGGGTCGGCATCCGCCTTGCGCCGCAGGCAGGTGGCGTCCACGGCGATGGCCCCGACCGGCTCGACAGCCCGGGCGTCGAAGTACCAGCGATAGGGCGGGAACATCCACGACCACCCCACGGGGTGGCCCGGGCCCACCGTCTCCACCACGATGCGCCCCCGGTCCGGGGCGTGCACCTCGATGGAGACGATGCCGCGCCGCACGAGATAGAGCGTGTCGGCGGCGGATCCTTCCTCGAGCAGCAGCGCCCCCTCGTCCACGGCCACGTTGCGGGCGCACCCGGCCACGAGGGAGACGGCGTCGCCGGGGAGCCCGGCCAGCAACGGGTGCTCCGCCACCAGGTCGGCGATGTCGCGGGTCGGGTCGTGGGTGGTCATGGCGCGACCTCACTCGTGTCGGTGGCCCGGATGGCGGCGGTCTCCTCGGTCAGGTCGATGCCCACCGGGCACCAGGCGATGCAGCGCCCGCACCCCACGCAGCCCGACATGCCGAACTGGTCGTGCCAGGTGCCGAGCTTGTGCGTCAGCCACTGGCGGTAGCGCGAGCGCGTGGTGGGGCGCACCGCCCCTCCGTGGACGAAGGAGTGGGCCAGGTCGAAGCACGACGCCCACGTCTTGTGCCGCTCGACGGTGCCCGACAGGTCGCTCGTGTCCTGCACCGTGCTGCAGAAGCACGTGGGGCACACGAGCGTGCAGTTCCCGCACGACAGGCAGCGGTCGGCCACCTCGTCCCAGCGGGGGTGCTCCAGGTTGCGCTCCAGCATGGCGGCGATGTCGGTGGTGTCGAGACGCCGGCTGATGGCCGCCACCGCCCCCGCCACCACGGCGTGGCGTGCCGCGTCGTCAGCGACGGTGCCGTCCCGGTGGGGGACGGCGGACAGGACCTCGGCGCCCGCTCCGGTTCCGGGGCGTGCCACGAAGCGCTGGCCGTCTCCGTCGATGATCTCGGTCAGCGCGATGTCGAAGCCCTCCCCCGCCCCGGGCCCCGTGCCCATGGAGGTGCAGAAGCACGTGTTCGAGGGGGTGCCGCACTCCGCCGCCACCAGGAACGTGGCCCGGCGGCGGGCACCGAAGAGCGGGTCGGGGGCGGGTGCGCCCTGCAGCACCCGGTCGAGCACCCGCAGGGCGGCGAGGTCACACGGTCGGACCCCCACCATGGCCGTGGGCCCGGTGTCCTGCGCCTCTTGTTCGATGACGACGCCCGACGCCGGCCCGGCACCGTCGTCGGCCTGGGGGCGGGCCCGCCACAAAAGCGACCGGGGCGGGAAGACGTGCGACTTGGGAGAGTGGGGCCCCACGGCCCAGGCGAACAGCGCCCGGTCGTCGCCGTGCTCGATGCGGTAGGTCCCCGGCCCCTGGGTGTCGTGCCAGCCCTCGGGCAGATCGGCCGTCGTCCCCACCTCGGCGTAGGTGATGGCGCCGTCGCGGGCCACGGGGCCGACCGTGCGGTAGCCGCGCCGGCGCAGTTCGGCCAGCAGCGCGTCCAGCCCCGACCGGTCGAGGACGACGGTGCCACCCACCGCCACGGTGCCCGTGTCGCCAGCCGCCACGCTGCTCAGGCTACGGCGGGTCCCCCCTCGTGACCAGGGTCGTTGGCCCTCAGTCCCACAACCCGACGGGGGCGGCCCCCAGGGGGTAGTGCCCGGGCAGCATCTCGCCCGAGGCGGCGCGCTCCATGCGGCGCCGCATGCCGTCGGACAGGGCGTCGGCCTTGATCATCTCGATGAACAGGGCGGTGGCGTTGCCCACGTCGAAGAAGTCGCGTTGCCACGACCAGCGCCCGCCGCCGCCGTAGCGGAACCAGCTCCCGCCCAGCCCGGCGATGACGTAGGGCGAGCCGTCGGGCCGGGTGGAGTCGGCGACCTGCTTCCACAGCCCGATGACCTCACCCTGGTGGGGGTCGATGAGCACCTTCTGGTAGGGGTAGGTCCAGCCGTCGAGCCCGCCCATCTCGAGCCCCAGGGCGATGTCGCGGATCTCCTTCTGCCCCACCGCCATGAACTCCTCGTTGGGACCGATGTTCCAGCCGTAAGTGGCGTCCTCGGTGTACAGGTCGGCCATGGTGCGCCAGTCCCCCGCCTCCTGGGCGCGGCGGTTGGCCTCCAGCCAGCGCTGCACCATCTCCTCGAGCTCCTCGTAGCTGTACGCCGGCACGTCAGTCCTCCTCGTCGTGGGTGTCACTCTCGATGCGCAGGGCGTGGGTGGGGCAGAAGGCCACGGCCGCCTCGACCTGGGCCCGCATGCTCTCGGGCGGCGACTCCTCGAGGACCTCCAGGATCCCCTTCTTGTTCACGGCGAACACGGCCGGCGCCTCGGACTCGCACACGCCGTGACCCTGGCACAGGTCGCGGTCGACGATCACCTTCATGACGACACGCTCACGGCTGCGCACGCCGCCGGTACCGGGCCACGCACGGCTGGGCCAGCTGCACCACCATCTTGGAGTGGTCGTTGCGGTACGTGTCCGACGCCTGGGCGAGCTCGAAGTCCCAGTGCCGCAACAGCACGGAGAAGATGGCCTTCAGCTGCATCATGGCGAAGGGGGCTCCCACGCAGCGGTGGCGGCCGGCGCCGAAGGGGATCCACGTCCACGGGTTGGCGCGGTCCTCGGCCCGGGGCTCGAGGTAGCGCGCCGGGACGAAGGCGTCGGCATCGGGGAAGTCGGCCTCGATGCGGTTCGACACCGCCGGGCTGGCGCCCACGAGCTTTCCTGCCGCCACTGTGAAGCCGCCCACCTCCAGGTCCTCCTTGGCCACCCGCAGAACCAGGATGAGCGGGGGGTGCAGGCGCAGCGCCTCCTTGATGGCCGACTCGAGCCGGGGCATGTCGCGCAGCGCCTGGTAGCTCACCTCCTCGCCATGGGCGTAGAGCTCGTCGAGCTCGGACCGCACGGCGTCGAGCTCCCCGGGGTGGCGCAGCAGCTCGATGAGCGTCCACGCCGCCGTGCCCGAGGTGGTGTGGTGGCCGGCGAACATCATGGAGATGAACATCCCCGTCACCATGTCGGTCGAGAAGCGCGGCGAGCCGTCCTCGTCGCGGATGGACATGAGCACATCGAGCAGGTCGCGGTCGTCGTCGGTCGGTGCCGGTCCGGCGCTGCGGCGGTCCATGATCCCCTGCACCAGGTCCACGAGCCCGAGGCGCGCCTCGTCGCGGCGGCGGAAGCTGTCGATGGGGGCGTAGGGGTCGACGTAGGCGATGGCGTCGGTGCCCTGCTCGAGGTCGTGGTACAGCGTGGCGAAGCGACGGTCGAGCTCGCGCCGGAACTTGCGTCCGACGAGGCATGCCGAGGACGTGTAGATGGTGAGCTCGGCGAACCAGTCGAGCAGGTCGATGGACCCGGCGTCGCCCCACGCGCCCACCATGCCCTCCACTTCGTCGGCGATGGTGGCGGCGTGGCCCCGCATGAACTTGTCCCGCAGTGCCTGGTTGTGCAGCATCTCCCGCCGCCGCTCGGGGGGCGCGTCGAACACCACGCCGGGCCCGAAGATGGGCGTCATGAAGGGGTAGGCCTCGGCCTGGTCGAGCGCCTCCTCGGGGGCGCGGAAGAAGAACTCGTTGGCCTCGGCCCCCGTGCACAGCACCACGTCGCGGTCGGCCAGGCGGAACTGGCCCACGTCGCCACATTCGGTCCGCACCCGCCGCATGAGGCCGATGGGGTCGTGGCGCAGCTCCTCGAGGTGGCCGTGCTCGGCCTCGCCCCCCGACACCCGGGGTGGCTCGTGAAGCGCCACGTCGACGGTCATGGTGTGGCTCCGTTGTTCATGGGGTGTCTCCTCCGCTGTCGGGGCTCGGTCGGACGGGGGCCTCGGGCTGGATCTCGATGTAGGGGATGTGCGCGCCGGCCGGCGTCGACACCGCCGCCAGCACGGCGGCCGCCACCGCCGGGGGGCGCAGGAAGTGGCTGTGGCGGGCCACGCCGAAGCGGATCCACTCGTTCAGCACCTCGGTGGCGAGCGCCGGCTCCCAGTCCGCGCCCATGCCGGTGAGCGTCTGGCCGGGCTGGACGACGGTGGCGCGCACTCCTGTCCCCTCCAGCTCGAGCTGGAGCGCCCGCACGAAGCCCTCGAGCCCGAACTTCGACGCCACGTAGGCGGCGGCCATGGGACGCGGGGTGCGCACGGCCTCGGACGACACGAACACGAGGTCGCCGTGGTGGCGCTCGACCATGCCGGGGCCGAGGGCGGCCACCAGCCGGTGCGGGCCGAGGAGGTTCACCGCCACGGTGTGGGCGAAGTCGGCCGGCGGCGTGGACAGCGCCGCCCCGGGATAGGCGTGCCCGGCGCACGACACCACCACGTCCACCGGGCCCACGAGCTTGGCGGCCGCCCGGGCGAATTCCTCCACCGAGCCGGCGTCGGCCAGGTCGAGGTGGTGCACGTGGGCTTCGCCCCCGGCGGCGGTGATGCGCGCCGCCACCTCCTCGCAGCGATCGGTGCGGCGCGCCCCCAGCACCACGGGGTGCCCGGCGCCGGCCAGCGCCTCGGCCGTGGCCGCGCCGATCCCCGAGGATGCGCCTGTCACCACCGAGGGACGGTGCTCGGGGTGGGCGACGAACCTCGACGGCGACACGGTGGGCGGTCCCCTCAGCGCGCGGTGACGGTGGTGGGGAGGCTGGCGAAGCCCCGTACGTTGATGGAGTGGACGCGCCGGGCCCGCTCGGCGTCGACCTCGTAGTCCGACACGCGGGCCACCAGCTCCTCGAGCATGACGCGCGCCTCGAGCCGGGCCAGGGGCGCCCCCAGGCAGAAGTGGCGGCCGCCGCCGAAGCTGATGAGCTTGGCCGTGTCGCGGTCGAGGTCGTAACGGTCGGGATCGGGGAACACCGCCGCGTCGCGGTTGGCCGACCCCACGAGCAGGAGCACCCGCTCACCGTCCCCGAGCGTGGTGCCGAGCAGCTCGACGGTGCCGGTGGTGACGCGCAGGAGCATCTGCGACGAGGTGTCGAAGCGCAGCGTCTCCTCCACCCAGTCCTGGGCCCGCCCCGCGTCGGCCAGGGCGGCGCGCTTCTGGTCGGGGAAACGCCATGCCCAGTACCAGGCGTTGGCCAGCAGCTTGGTGGTGGTCTCGTTGCCCGCCACCACCATGAGGAACAGCACCGAGATGACGTCGTCGTCGGTCAGCTGCTCGCCGTCCAGATCGGCGTGCACCAGCCCGGAGGTGAGGTCGTCGCGCCGTGCCCTGCGGCGCTCGGCGACCATGTCGGCGAAGTAGCCGGCCAGGACGAGCGCCGCCTCCATCCCCTCCTGGGGGACGTCGAGCACGCCGTCGTCGCGGTGCACGAGCAGGTCGGCCAGGCGCCGAACCTCGGCCCGGTCGGCGGGGGGCACGCCGATCATCTCGGAGATGACGTCCATGGGGAGCTTCCCCGCTACGTCGCCCACCATGTCGAAGCTGCCCATGGCCACGGCCTCGTCGAGGTAGTGCACGGCCAGCTCCCGGATGTGGGGCTCCAGGGCGGCCACCCGGCGGATGGTGAAGACCTTGGACACGAGCGAGCGCATGCGGGTGTGCAGCGGGGGGTCCATGGCCAGGAACGACATGGAACGGTGGGCGTTGGGCCCGTAGGCGGCGGGGTCCAGGGTGACGCCGAAGCGGTTCGACAGCCGCCCCGGGTCCCGGAAGGCGGCGAGAACATCGGCGTGGCGCGACAGGGCCCAGAAGTCGAGCTCGTCGTTTCGGTACAGGGGGGCCTCCGCCCGCAGGCGGGCGTAGGTGGGGTAGGGGTCCTCGTGGATGGCGTAGTCGTAGGGGCTGTAGTGCACGGCCGTGTCGGTGTCCGTGCCCGGGGCGCTCACGACCGGTCTCCGAGCAGGCGCCGCGCCGTGTCGGCCAGCGCTTCGGGCACGTCCTCGAAGTGGATGTGTCCCATGCCGGCCCACAGCATGGCCCCGCTGTAGGCGAGGTCGAGGGCGCGCAGCGCCGTTTCGTCGACGTCGCCGGTGTCGCCCCCCAGCGCGGCGCGCAGGCGGTCGTGGAGCGCGGCGCCGAAGCGCACCCGCAGGGCCCGCACCTCGGGCCCGCTGCCGAGAAGGGCGGTGGTGCACGCCGCCGCCACGGTGGGGTCGTCGGCCACGAACAGCCCGAGCACGCGCAGCTCGGCTGTGACCCGCTCGGCCGTGGTGCGGTCCTGCGCCTCTTCCACCGGGGGCAGGGCCTCGAAGCGGCGCCACAGCACCTCGGCCAGGAGGTGGTCCTTTGAGGCGACGTAGGTATACGCGGTGGCGGGCGCCACGCCCGCCCGGCGGGCCACGGCCCGCACGGTGACGCCCTCGTAGCCGGTGGCGCGCGCTTCGTCGGCGGCCGCTTCCACCAGCTGCTCCACCACCGCCGCCTGGCGGGGGGTGAGGCGCCGGCGGGTGGCCTCGGCTGCCGGTACGGTCACGGTCGCCTCGCTCACAGCGCCCCCGGCCACGGCGCCCCCGAGCAGCGGTCGGGCTCGGCGTTGCGGGCGGCCATGGCGTCAGACTACGTTCCAGACACCTGTCTGGCTAGGGGGAATTCTCGATGGCGGACGCAGCGGGCGCCGGCAGCACGTCGTGACCACGGTGGGCGTGATCGGGCTGGGCGACATCGGCCGGGGCGTGGCCGACGCGGCCCTGCGCGCCGGGCTCGCCCTGGCGGTGTGCGACGTCCGGGCCGAGGCCACCGCCCCCTACGCCCCGTCCGCCCACGTTGCCGCCGGGCCGGCCGAGCTGGGCGAGCGCGCCGACGTGGTGGTGGTCGTGGTGGTGAACGACGCCCAGGTGCGCGCCGTGCTCGAGGGGGACGCCGGGGCGCTCGGGGCCATGGCGGCGGGGTCCATCGTGGTGGTGCTGTCCACCGTGTCGCCCCGCACCATCGAGGCGGTGGCCGCCTCGGCGGCCCGGCGCGACGTCGACGCCCTCGACTGCGGGGTGAGCGGTGGTCCGCAGGCCGCCGCCGAGGGCAGCCTGGTGGCCATGGTGGGCGGGGACGCCGCCGTGGTGGAGCGGGCCCGTCCCGTGCTCGACGCCTTCTCTTCCCTGGTGGTGCACATGGGCCCGCTTGGGGCGGGCATCAAGGCCAAGCTGGCCCGCAACCTGGTGCAGTACGCGTCCTGGCTGGCCGCCTACGAGGCCCAGGTGCTGGCCGAGTCGGCCGGGATCGAGCTGGCCAAACTGGCCGAGGTCATCCGGGCCAGCGACGCCAAGATCGGCGGCGCCTCGCGCCTCATGTTCCGCGACAGCGCCGCCCCCTTCCCCGCCGACTTCGACAGGGGCTTCGTCGACCTGATGGCCGCCGCCGCCGGCCTGGCCCACAAGGACCTTCGGGCCGCCATCGAGCTGGGCGAGAGCCTGGGCCTGGCCCTGCCGTTGGCGCACATGACCGAGGCCCGCTGCGACGCCCTGTTCGGCCTGGCCCCCGATCCCCAAGAGCGCGCCACGCCGGGCCGGTTGGGAGCCCCGTGAGCGCGGCGGGCACCGTACCCAGCGACCCCGGCACCTTCGGCGAGGAGCGCATGCTCGTCGACGGCGCCCTCGTGGCGTCGTCGAACGGCGCCGTGTACGAGACGGTGAACCCCGCCACCGAAGAGGTCCTGGGGGTGGCGGCCGACGCCTCGCCCGCCGACGCCGAGCGCGCCCTGGCCGCAGCCCGGCGGGCCTTCGACACCACCACCTGGTCCACCGACCTCGCCCTGCGGGTGCGGTGCCTGCGCCAGCTGCAGTCGGCCATGCAGGCCCACGCCGAGGAGCTGCGGGCCATGACCATCGCTGAGACGGGGTCGCCGCTGTTCATGACGCACTCGGCCCAGCTGGACGAGCCCATTGCCGGGCTGGGCTGGGTGGCCGACCTGGCCGAGTCGTACGAATGGGAGACGGACCTGGGCCGGGCCGAGCCGCTCGGCATGCCGGCCCGCCGGTGGCTGCGGCGCGAGGCCACGGGGGTGGTGGCCGCCATCACCCCGTGGAACGTGCCCCACCAGATCAACCTGGCCAAGGTGGGCCCGGCGTTGGCAGCGGGCAACACCGTGGTCCTGAAGCCCGCCCCCGACACCCCGTGGTGCGCCACGGTGCTGGGGCGCCTCGTGGCCGAGGAGACCGACATCCCCGCCGGGGTGCTGAACATCGTGCCCTCGTCCGATCCCGCCTTCGGGGCGCGACTGGTCACCGACCCCCGCGTGGACCAGGTGAGCTTCACCGGGTCCACCGCCACCGGGCGAACGGTCATGGCCGACGCCGCGGGCACCCTCAAGAAGGTGTTCCTCGAGCTCGGGGGAAAGTCGGCCTTCGTGGTACTCGACGACGCCGAGCTGCGCGCCGCCTGCGGCACGGCCGCCTTCATGGTGTGCACCCACGCCGGGCAGGGCTGCGCCATCACCACGCGCCTGCTCGTGCCCCGCAGCCGATTCGACGACGCCGTGGGGGTGACGGCCGCGGCGCTGGCCAAGCTGCCCGCCGGCGACCCCACCGACCCGTCCACCGTCTGCGGACCGCTCATCAACGCCCGCCAGCGCGCCCGCGTCGAGCACTACATCGGCCTGGCCCGCGACGAAGGCGCCACGGTGGTGATCGGCGGCGGGCGCCCCGAGGGGAGAGGCGCGGGGTTCTTCGTCGAGCCCACGCTGCTCGTCGGGATCGGCAACGATTCCCCCGTGGCACGGGACGAGATCTTCGGCCCCGTCCTCGTCGTGATCCCGTTCGACGACGATGACGACGCCCTGCACATCGCCAACGACTCCCCCTACGGCCTGTCGGGCTCGGTGTGGTCGGGCGATCGCGACCGGGCGCTCGCCTTCGCCGGTCGCATGCGCACCGGGACGGTGAGCGTCAACGGGGGCGTGTGGTACAGCCCCGACGTGCCCTTCGGTGGGTACCGCCAGTCGGGCATCGGCCGCGAGATGGGCGTGGCCGGGTTCGAGGAGTACCTCGAGACCAAGGTCGTGGCCGAACCGGCCTGAGAAGGAGCAAACCCGTGAGCGAAGCGCACCGCCCGCCCCGACCCGACCGCGCCGCCGGCATGGCCCGGATGCAGGAGGTCTACAACTTCTCCGTTGATCCCGACGCCGTGCCCGGTGACTTCGTGGCCTACACCGTCGACCACCTCTTCGGCGACGTGTGGTGCCGCCCGGATCTCGACATCCGCCAGCGCCGCCTCCTCACCATCGGGGCGCTCGCCGCCCAGGGCCAGAGCGAGCTGCTCGACGTGCAGTTCCGGAGTGCCCTCGACAACGGCGAGATGACCGAGGAGCAGGTACGCGAGGTGGTGGTGCATCTCGTGCACTACGTGGGATGGCCCCTCGCCACCGGGCTCAGCGGCGCGGCGGAGCGCGTCATCGGCCGCCGCCGTGCCGCCGCCGCCGCCTCGGGCGGTTCGGCACCGGAGAGCGCGTCGTGAGCGCCTACGACTTCTCGGGCAAGGTGGCCGTGGTCACCGGGGCGGGGCGCGGCATCGGGCGCGCCTACGCCGAGGGGCTGGGGGTGTGCGGGGCGTCGGTGGTGGCGGCCGACATCGACGAGGACGGCGCCCGGGAGACCGCCGCCCTGATCGAGGCGGCCGGCGGCACCGCCATCGGCGTGCCCGTGGACATCGCCGACCTGGGCTCGGTGCGGGCGCTGGCCGACGCCGCCGCCGGCCGCTACGGCGGCGTCGACTTCCTCGTCAACAACGCCGCCATCTTCGGCGGCATGAAGCTCGACCTGCTCATCACCGTCGACTGGGAGTACCTCCAGCGCTTCATGGCCGTCAACATGTTCGGGGCCCTGGCGTGCACCCGGGCCTGCTATCCGTCCATGGCGGCGCGTGGCGGGGGGGCGGTTGTCAACCAGTCCTCCACCGCCGCCTACCTCTACGCCGGCTACTACGGCTGGGCCAAGGCCGGGGTGAACTCGCTCACCCAGCAGCTCGCCCACGAGCTCGGCGGCATGCAGATCCGCGTGAACGCCATCGCCCCGGGGCCCACCGACACCGAGGCGGCGCGCTCCGTGGTGCCCGAGGCCTACATGCGCCAGCTGGTGGGGTCGCTCGCCCTGAAGCGCCAGGGCACGCCGGAGGACCTGGTGGGCATGTGCCTGTTCCTGTTGTCCGACCAGGCGGCGTGGATCACGGGCCACGTCTTCAACGTGGACGGCGGCCAGGTGATGCGCCCGTGACCGATCCTGCTGTGACCGGCCCTGCCGTGACAGACCCTGTCGTGACCGACGTGGCCGTGGTGGAAGACGACGGCGCCGTGCGCGTGGTGCGGTTCAACCGGCCCGAGGCCCGCAACGCCTTCAACGCCGCCCTCTACGACGCCGTCACCGTGGCGCTGGCCGAGGCGGCCGTCGACGACGGCGTGCACGCCGTGGTGCTCACCGGCAACGGCGCCGCCTTCAGCGCCGGCCAGGACCTGAAGGAGATGGCCCGCATCGTGAGCGGCGAGGCCGGCGTCGAGGCGGCCAAGGGATTCCGGGGACTGCTCGACACCGTGGGCAGCTTCGACAAGCCGTTGCTGGCGGCGGTGAACGGGGTGGGGGTGGGGCTCGGGTTCACGCTGCTGTTGCACTGCGACATCGTGTTCATGGCCGAGGACGCCCGCCTGCGTGTCCCCTTCGCCGAGCTGGGGGTGCCGCCCGAGGCGGCCAGCAGCTACCTGTTCCCCACCACCATGGGTTGGCAGAAGGCGGCGCAGCTGCTGTTCACCGGGGCGTGGCTGGGGGCGGCGGAGGCGGTGGCGGCCGGGGTGGCCGTGGGGGTGTTCCCCGCCGCCTCGCTCCTGGAGGAGACCCTGGCTGTGGCCCGGACCATCGCCGCCGCCCCGCTCGAGGCGCTCAGAACGAGCAAGCGCCTCCTGCTCGAGACGCGCTCGGCCCAGGTGGCCGAGGCCCGCGGCCGCGAGGACGACGCCTTCGCCCGGCTGCTCGGCACCGAGGCCAACACCGCCGCCCTGGCGCGCTTCGAGGCCGACCCCCGGTCGTGGGGCCCGGAGCGGGCCTGACCGGCCCGATCGGCCTAGATTTTCCGGGGGCGATCGTTCAGGGGGCGGGGATGACACGTGGTCGGCTGATCCTGGGATCTGTGGTGGCGGTGGTGGCCGTGGTGCTCGGCATCGTGGCGTACCCGGAGGCGGCGGCGCCCCACGGTGCCAACGACACCGCCGCCCTGCCGCTCAAGTCGAAGGTCTCGACCAGCCCCCGGCGCAATTACGTGGACTCGTGCATCACCACGTTCGCGCCGCCGCCCAACGAGCCGGCCCAGACCTGGATCGACACGGCCAACAACACCTGGGACTCGCAGACCAAGCCGCACGTGGAGGGGGCGGTGTCGTGGCCCACGGCCTCGTACTCGGTGACGCTGTCGGGCGCCGATCGCATCGTCCGGTCCAACGACCTGCCCGTCGATCACACCACCGGCGTGTTCCCCATCGCCAGGACCGACCCCGCCTACACCTACGACCAGAACCCCAACACCATCAAGGCGCAGACCATCGATTGGACCCTGCCCGCCAACCCGGTGGCGGCGGCCCGGCCGTACTGCACGAGCGGGGGGCCGATCGGCATCCTGAGCGACGGCGTGGTGCTGTTCAACGCCCTGGACGGCAACGGGCGCGACGCACCCGCCTACGAGGTGCTCGACAGCTGTGACGGCCACCCCGATATCTCGGGCACGTACCACCACCACACCGTGCCCTCGTGCATCCTCGACCAGGCCACGGGCCGTTCGACGCTGGTGGGCTACGCCATCGACGGCTACGGCATCTACGTGGAGCGAAACGCCAAGGGGGCGCTGCTCACCGACGCCAACCTCGACGCCTGCCACGGCCGCACCAGCACGGTGCTGTGGAACGGCAGGGAGACGACGATCTACCACTACGACGCCACAGCCGCCTTCCCCTACACGGTGGGCTGTTACCACGGCACCCCCGTCGGGGAGCCGGGGGGCTGACGGGCGCCCCGTCGGGCCCCGGTGGTGGGCCCGCAGCGCCCGGGTAGGATGATCGGCCGTGCCTCGACCGGGTCCAGCGGCCCGTGCGGGGAACGCTGGCCGGCGCTCGTAGCTCAATTGGATAGAGCATCTGACTACGGATCAGAAGGTTGGGGGTTCGAGTCCCTCCGAGCGCGCTCACTGCGGCCGGGAGAGAAGGGGAAGGCGCCGGGAACGGCGGGAAACCGGGACAGCGCCGCCGGGAGGGCACCCGGGACACCCCGGGCGGCACAAGGGGCGAAGTGCGGCGGGCGGGTTGCCTGGTCCGTGGGGGCGCCCAAGGTTGTTGAGAGCAGGCTGAACTAAATCGAACACGACAGAAGTGGGCGAAGTTGTCGTGTTACCATTAGATTTTGTGGAACACAACAAATCCCACCGGGGGCGCCCACCCCGCCAGCTCGTCTACCAGCGCCTGGAGGAGGCCATCGCCGACCTCCGGGGGCGCATGGGGGGTTTGCCATCGCCGACCGAGGCCGAAGGTATCTGGACCTCGATCTGGCACCAGGAAGCCCACCACTCCACCGCCTTGGAGGGCAACACCCTCGTCATCGCCCAGGTTGAAGCCCTCCTGGCCGAGGGGCGTGCCGTCGGCAACAAAGAGCTCAAGGAGTACATGGAGGTGACGGGCTACGCCGAGGCGGCGAAGTGGGTCTACGGCCAGGCCCTGGAGCCCGGGGACTGGGCCCCGGAGGCGCCGCTCACGATGACGGAGGTACGCCACGTCCACGAGGCCGCCCTCAGCCCGGTCTGGGGTGTCGCCCCCCATCCCAACGCCACCCCCGAGGAGGCGCCAGGGAGCTTCCGGCGGCACGACATACAACCCTTCCCAGGCGGAATGGTCCCACCGTCGTGGGTTGAGGTCCAAGCGGCCATGGTCGATTGGGTTGACTCGCTAACAGGCCTCGACACCGCCGACAACCTCATCGAGACAATCGCTGTCGCTCATGCCGGCTTTGAGAGGATTCACCCTTTCCTCGACGGCAACGGGCGCACTGGGCGGCTTCTCCTGAATCTGCTCCTGGTCCGCCTCGGCTATCCCCCCGCCGTCATCTACACCCGAGACCGGAACCGGTACCTCCGCGCCCTGCAGCGCGCCGACAACGGCGACCCCGGGCCCCTCGGAGAACTCATCGCGAGGTCGGTCACCGACAACCTCTACCGCTTCGTCGTCCCCGCCGTGGCTGGGCCCCACCGGTTGGTCCCCATCGTCTCGCTTGCCACCAAGACCCAGAGCGCTCCCACGCTGCGAGCCGCCATCGAGAGGGGTCGCCTCAAGGGGCAAAAAGGTCCAGACGGCCAATGGCGCAGCACCCGTGTATGGGTCGACGAGTACATAGCCAACAGGTACAAGCGTCGACCCTGACGCCGTGGCCGGACGCCGAGGGCGCTGGCGAGAACGTCGGAGCCCCGTTCATCTATCCGTGGACGGCGCAGCGGCCATCGACAGCCGTGGTGCACCCGCAAGGCAGGGGAACGCCGAAGGCGACATCGGGAATCGACACCGGGGCCGGGCGGGCGCTGGGCGCGCGGCGCCGGCGCAGACATCAACCTCCACTGGAATGACCGAACCCCGCGAAATACGCAGAAAGGCGCCCGACAGTTGGCGGCCGAGCCCATATGTGTCGGACCTCGGCCGGTGATCAGCGTTCGATCATGCGCATTTGCTCTTCGCTGTGATGGTCCCCGGCCGCCGGGGGCAGGCCGTCGAGCCGAGACAGCTGCGCAGCCGTCAGCCGCACCGCATCGGCGCCCACGTTCTCCTCGAGCCGGGAGACTCGCTTCGTGCCCGGGATCGGGGCGATGTCGTCGCCCTGCGCCAGGAGCCAAGCCAACGCCACCTGCGCCGGTGTCGCTCCCACCTCGCCCGCCACCGCCTCGACCTCTTTCAGGCTGGCCAGGTTGGTCTCGAAGTTCTCCCCCGTGAACCGCGGGTTCGACCTCCGGAAGTCGGCGGCATCGAGCTGATCGACCGAGCGGATGGCGCCGGTCAGCATGCCGCGCCCGAGAGGCGAATAGGCCACGAACCCTATGCGGAGCTCGCGCAGGGCGGGCAGCACACCGGCCTCGGGGTCCCTCGTCCACAGCGAGTACTCGGACTGCAGGGCCGTGATCGGGTGCACGGCATGGGCGCGGCGGATCGTGTCGGGGGCGGCCTCCGACAGGCCGAGGTGACGGACCTTGCCCTCCGCCACCAGGTGGGCCAGTGCACCGACGGTCTCTTCGATCGGTGTGCGGGGATCGACACGGTGTTGGTAGTAGAGGTCGATGTGGTCGGTGTCGAGCCGCCGCAGCGAACCTTCGACGGCGATCCGGATGTTGGCCGGGGAGCTGTCGAGGTGACCGGGACCGCCGCCGACATGCGAGATCATGCCGAACTTGGTGGCGAGGACGACCTCGTGGCGCCGTCCCTTGAGGGCGCGTCCCACGAGCTCCTCGTTCGCATACGGGCCGTACACCTCGGCGGTGTCGATGAAGGTCACACCGAGCGCCAGGGCGCGATGGATCGTGTCGATCGCCTGGGCCTCATCGACGCTGGCGTCGATGTAGGCGGTGGACATACCCATCGCCCCCAGGCCGATGCGGGACACCTCCAGGCTCCCGAGCTTGATTCGTCTCATGCCTTTCTCCCTCTCGTGTGCGGACTCCCGAGGGTCACCGGCGTGCGGCCGGTCGGGTCGGCGCCACCGCCGGTCGTGCTCTTGAGCGCCGGAGAACCCGTCGGAGACACCTTGACACCCACGGCACCGTAAGTAGTAGCTTACCGTTAGTGGAAACTTACGGTGCCGCCCTCGATGCCATCGGCGACCCGACCCGTCGCGCCATCCTGGAGCAGCTGGCCGAAGGCCCTGCCGCCGTCGTCGACCTGGCGGCGCTCCTGCCCGTGAGCCGGCCGGCGGTGTCCCAGCACCTCAAGATCCTGAAGGAAGCGGGCCTCGTGCGCGACACGCCCGAGGGAAACCGCCGGGTCTACAGCCTCGACCCCGCCGGCCTCGAGGGCCTGCGTGACTACCTCGACCGCTTCTGGAATACGGCCCTGCACTCGTTCAAACAGAGCGTCGAGCGACGACCCCGACAACAGGAGAGCACCGATGACTGACACCCGTGCCACCGCCGTGACCACGTCGATCGTGGTCGACGCTCCGGTGGAGAAGGCATTCGCCGTGTTCACCCAGGACATGGGCGGGTGGTGGCCGCCCGAACACCACATCATCGAGGCCCCCCTGGCCGAGATGGTGCTCGAGCCCCGGGTGGGCGGCCGGATCTACGACGTGGGCACCGACGGGAGCGAGTGCCAATGGGCGCGCGTTCTGGCCTTCGATCCGCCGAGCCGGTTCGTGTTCAGCTGGGACATCTCGCTCAGTTGGAAGGTCGAGACGGACCACGCCAAGGCCAGCGAGGTCGAGGTCCGCTTCATCGCCGAGGAGCCCGACCGCACGAGGGTCGAGCTCGAGCACCGCCACCTCGATCGACACGGCGAAGGGTGGGAGGCCATGCGCGACGGTATCGGGTCGCCCGACGGCTGGGGTTCCGGACTGCGCCGGTTCGCCCTCTGGGTGGCCGGCGGTCCCGGTGCGTCGGAGGGGGGCGGCATCGCCCCTGGGGGCTGACGACCGCCGGCCACGGTCCGAAAACTGCGAATCGTCGACCGATGAATCGCGGCCACCTCCCCCGTCGGGACCTGCGTGCGTCGAAACAACGCGGCAGGTCAACTGAACCGAAGCGGGCTCCACCTGGGACGTCTCCGTCGTCCGGCTCCCGGCAACCCGGCGTCCGGAGGGGGATCCTCGGCGCGCTACCTTGAGAGGTGCACCGAGGCGTCGCTCAGGCCGAGCGAACCGAGCACCGCCCCCGCTTCGGCATCCAGATCTCGAGGGGCCGCGCCCTTCACCGCAACGAGCCGTCCGTCGATGAGGCGGACGTCCCCCCCACACTCCGCCAGGAGGGACCACCGATGACCGCTCTCACCCGCTTCTGCTTCCGACGCCGGAGGCTCGTCCTGCTGACCTGGCTCGTCGCCCTCGTGGTGGTGGCGGGGATCGCCCACTCGGTGGGATCGACCTACAGCAACAACTTCTCCTTCCCCTCGACGGACTCGAGCCAGGCGCTTTCCATCGTCCAGGCCAACTTCCCCTCCCAGAGCGGCGACAGCGACCAGATCGTGGTGGAGGCGAAGAACGGCACACTGCAGAGCCCCGCCGTGTCCGCCGCCGTGAACGGGATGCTGGCCAAGGTCGGGCGGCTCTCCTTCGTGACCGGCGTGACCTCCCCCTACCGGTCGGGGCTCATCTCGAAGGACGGGACCATCGGTCTCGCCACCGTCCAGTTGAACGCCCAGGCGCAGAACGTCACCACCTCCCAGGCGAAGCTCCTGATCCGCACGGCACAGGCGGTGGACTCCCACCTCCTCGACGTCCAGCTGGGCGGGGCGGCCGTGCAGAACGGGGAGAGCCAAGGGGGCGGCTCTTCCGACTTCCTGGTGGGGGCGCTGCTCGCCCTGGTCGTCCTGTTCTTCGCCTTCCGCCGGTCACTGCTCAGCGCGCTGCTCCCGCTGCTGTCGGCCGTCATCGCCATCGGCATCGGGACGTCGCTCATCGGCATCCTCTCCCACGCCTTCAGCGTCCCGCAGTTCGCCACCCAGTTGGCCGAGCTCATCTCGCTCGGCGTCGGCATCGACTATGCGCTGTTCATCGTCAACCGCCACCGGCGGGAGCTGCTCGCCGGCCGCACCCCCGAGGAGGCCGTGCTCCGGGCGCTCAACACCTCCGGTCGGGCGGTGGCGGTCGCCGGCCTGACGGTCTGTGTCGCCCTGCTCGGGATGTTCGCCCTGGCGCTCACCTTCCTCTACGGCGTCTCGCTCGGGGCCGCCTTCGTCGTCGCCCTCACCATGCTCTCCTCCCTCACGCTGCTGCCGGCCATGCTCGGCTTCTACGGGTACAAGGCGATCTCGCGTCGTGACCGACGCGCCCTGCTCGCCAGGGGCTCGGACCACACGGACACGGTGACGGCGAGCGACCGTGGGGCGAGCCCGTTCTGGACGTGGTGGTCCGCCGTCGTGCAGCGGCGGTCCGTCATTCTCGGCGTGGTCAGTCTGGTGGCGATCGTGGTGGTGGCCCTCCCCTTCTTCAGCATGCGCCTCGGGATCGCCGACTCCGGGGAGGACCCGTCGGGGTCGACCACGTTGCTCGCCTACAACCTGCTGGCGAAGGGGTTCGGCCCCGGGTTCAACGGACCGCTGCAGGTGGTGGGCAAGATCGGCAGCCCTGGCGACCTCGGGCGCTTCGACAGCTTCGTCGGGAGTCTGCAGCACACGCCCGGCGTCGCCCGGGTGCTGGCGCCGCGAACCAGCCCGAACGGCAAGGCGGCGGTCGCCATCGTCTACCCCAGCTACACGCCGCAGGCGGCGCAGACCACCGACCTCGTCGACCACATCCGCGCCGAGGTCCCGGGTGTGACGGCGGGCACCTCGCTCGCCGTCCACGTCGGCGGCGAAACGGCCGGCGGCATCGACTTCTCGAACGTCCTGGCGAGCAAGCTCCCACTCTTCGTCGTCGTCATCGTCATCCTGGCGTTCCTGCTGCTCGCCACGGTCTTCCGCAGTCTCGTGGTCCCGCTCGTGGCGTCGGTGATGAACATCCTCTCCATCGGTGCCGCGCTCGGGGCGATCACCGCCGCCTTCCAGTACGGGTGGCTCAGACCGGTTCTCGGATTCGCCAAGGCCGGGCCGATCGAGGTGTATCTGCCGGTGATGATGTTCGCCGTGCTCTTCGGCCTCTCGATGGACTACGAGGTCTTTCTCGTGAGCCGCATGCACGAGGAGTGGGTGAGCTCAGGCGACAACCGCCGGGCGGTCACCCGGGGACAGGCGGAGACAGGCAGGGTGATCACCGCCGCAGGGCTGATCATGATCCTCGTCTTCCTGTCGTTCAGCCTGATCAACAACGCCCTCGTGATCCAGGAGTTCGGCATCGGGTTCGCGGTGGCGATCGTCATCGACGCCTTCGTCGTGCGCACCATCCTGGTTCCGTCTCTCATGCATCTCCTCGGTGCCCGTAACTGGTGGTTGCCGTCGTGGCTCGACCGCCGGCTGCCGGTCCTGCACCTCGAGGCCGACGACCTGGTGGAGCCGGCCAAGGAGCTCGAGTCGGTGTAACGACACAGGGGGCCGGTAACGTGCCACCCGATGTCCTCGACAGCCCGCGACGGACTCGGTCGAGGCGTCGTCGTGGCGAACGGCCAAGCCCCACCACAGCAGTGGTCCGACTGCCCCCGGATCCCCATCGGTGAGCGGGACCTGCGCGAGCCGGGCCCCGCTGCGGAGGCGCTGCACGAGGCGTGGATCGGCCGGCGGCCTGTGGTCGTCGACCTCGGGGTGGACCCGGGCGCGCTGCGGGCGCCCGAGACCACGACCGCACCCGTGTACAGGCTCACCCCCCGTTTCGAGTTCACCCGCGAGCGCCTGCAGTACCTGGTGTGGAGCAACAACTACGACGCCCGGGGCGCGGAGCCCGTGTGGTGGCACGGGCGCAAGGCGGCCCGGATGTTCGCCGCCACCGGGGTCGGCGCCGGTGGGCCGGGCGACATCGTGCTCGGTGACGGGACACCGCTGTTCGTCGACGGCGGGCCGTTCGCGCCGCCGGCGCAGGTCGGGGGGATCGGGGTCGTGCACCGCTGGAACCTCGAGGCGCAGTCGCTCGACCCGGTGGGGGACGCCCCGCCCACCTCGGTGCTCGCCCCCGACCAGCGCGCCGCGGTGGCGCACCTCGTCGGCGGCGCACGGGTGATCGCCCCGGCCGGCTCGGGCAAGACCCGGGTCCTCACCGAACGCATCCGCCATCTGATCGCCGACTGCCACGTGCACCCGGGCCTCGTCACGGCGCTCGCCTTCAACGCCAAGGCGGCCGAGGAGATGCGGGAGCGCTGTGGTGACCTCGTGCGTCGCGCCGGACCGGGCATCCGGACGCTCAACAGCATGAGCCTGTGGATCTGCTCGCAGTACGGGGGTGCCGGCATGCGCACCATCGAGGAGCGCGAGGTGCGGCAGCTGATCGAGCGGCTGTTCGAGATCCGCCGTCAGGCCAACACCGATACCGTGCTCCCCTACATCGACGCCCTGTCGGCCATCCGGCTCGGGCTCAGCGCCCCGAGCGACGTCGAGAGCGCCATCCCCGATGCCCGCGGCATCGCCGAGGGATTCGACCGCTACCGGGCCACCTTGGCCGACGCCGGCGTGGTGGACTTCGACGAGCAGGTGTACCGGGCCATCGAGATCCTGGTCACGGACCCCGATGCCCGGGAGGCGGCGCGGTCGCGGTGCCGGTTGCTGCTGGTCGACGAATTCCAGGACCTGAACCCGGCGCACATGCTGCTCATCCGGCTGCTCTCGGCGCCGACGTACAACTGCTTCGGCGTCGGCGACGACGACCAGGTCATCTACGGGTACGCCGGAGCCACGCCGGAGTTCCTGATCGATTTCCCGCAGTACTTCCCCGGTGCGCACCACCACGCCCTCGAGGTCAACTACCGCTGCCCGCCGAATATCGTCACGGCGGCTGGGCATCTGCTGTCCTACAACCGCCGGCGCGTGCCCAAGGACATCCGGCCTGCCGACGGGCGAAGCGATGCCCTGCCTCCCCTCGGTGACCCGTTGCAAGCGTCGCGCCCACTGCAGGTCATGCAGGCGCCGGCGGCGCTGCTCGCCCGGCGTGCCACCGAGGTCGTCCGGGCGTGGAGCAGCGCCGAGGTGGCCTGGGGGCAGATGGCGGTGCTGGCCCGGGTGAATTCGACGCTGCTCCCGGTCCAGGTCGCCTGCGCCGAAGGGGGCATCCCGTGCACGACGCCCCTCGACGTCCAGGTCCTCAACCGGACCGGGGTCCGCACGGCGCTGGCCTACCTGCGGATCGGGCTCGCACCGAACCGCATGGCGGCCGGGGACATCGAGCAGACGATCCGTCGCCCCTCGCGGGGGATCGCCCGGAACGTGGCCGAGATGCTGGCCGAGCGAGGCTCGTCGTCGCTGGCCGACATCCGGGGGCTGGCCGGCCGGCTGTCGGGGCGCGACGTCCCCAAGCTGCTCTCCTATGCCGACGATCTCGAGGCGCTCGCCACGGCGTGCACGGTGTCGAGCGAGGCCGCGCTGCGGGTCGTGCGCGAGGAGATCGGCTTGGGCGACACCATGGACGTGCTGGACTCGTCGCGCCGTGAAGCGGACCGGTCGACCCACGCCGACGATCTGCTGGCGCTCGAGTCGGTGGCGGCGCTGCACCCCGAGACCGCCACCTTCGAGAGCTGGCTCCGGGACGTCCTCGGGAGACCGGCACCGCAGGGGGAGGCGGTGCTGCTGTCGACGATCCACAAGATGAAAGGACGCGAGTGGGACTACGTCCTTCTCTTCGGTGCCAGCGACGGCCTGCTCCCGCACCGGCTGAGCGACGACGAGGAGGGCGAGCGCCGGGTGTTCCACGTGGCCGTGACCCGGGCCCGTCGCCAGGCGGTGGTGTTGGCCGATGCCGAGGCACCGTCGGTCTTCCTGGCGGAGCTGGACGGGAGCAGGCCGCGCACAGAGGCGGTGCCGGCGCGAGCCGATCGCCAACGGGCACGGCCCGCAGCCGCCGGGAAGAAGAAGCGGGTCGAGCCGTCGGTGCCGGCCACCGCCGGGCTCGTCATCGAGCACGGGGGCCATCGCGGCCCGCTCGTGGAGCTGGGTGTGTCCGAGGCGGTCATGGAGGTCGGCGCGGCGAGGGTGCGCATCGCCTATGGATCCAGCGTGGTCGTGGACGGGCGGACACTGCGCCTGGCGGCCCCCGGCACCGAACCGGCGCTCTCGGCCGATGCAGCCGCGGCCGAGGCCGCCTTGCGGGCGTGGAGGACCGAGACAGCCCGACGGGACAAGGTGCCGGCGTATGTGATCCTCAACGACGCCGAGCTGCAAGGGATCGCCGCCCGATCGCCCGGGACGCTCGGCGAGCTGGCGGCGTGCCGGGGGATGGGACCCATCCGGCTCGAGCGCCACGGCGATGAGATCCTGGCCGTCATCGCCGGGGGGACCGCCATGCCTCCCGCCTGACCGAGCAGCTTGGCGAGCTCGAATTCCTCGCCGATATCGGATTGTCGGTGAGGAAAAGGCGGGCTGGCCTCCACCGGCGGTGGGGGGCTCGCCCGGGCCGGTTGTCATGCATATTGGTATACTAACTGCATGACATCAACGCAGATCGCCGTCCGGCTGCCGTCCGACCTGGTCGACAGGCTGGATCACCTCGTCCCCGCCCCTCACGGGTCGCGCTCCGAGGCCATCCGGCGCGCTGTCGAGCTCTACCTGTACAGCCTGGCAGCCGAACACGATGCCGCCACGTACGAGCGCCTGCCGCTCACCGACGCCGAGCTTGCGTTCGCCGACGATCCCGGCGCCTGGACGTTGACCCCGCAGTGGTAAGAGGGGAGGTGTGGTGGGCGGCGACCCCGGGGGGAGACCGGCCCGTCCTGGTGATGACCCGGGACCCCGTCGCAGACAGGATCGCGGCCGTGGTGGTGGCACCCTGCACACGAACGATCCGGGGACTCATGAGTGAGTTGCACCTCGACCAAGAGGACGGGATGCCCGAGCCCTGTGTGGCCGCTTTCGACAACCTCCACACCGTGCGTCGGGCGCAGCTGCGCCAGTTGATCACCCGGCTGTCGCCGGAGCGCATGGACGAAGCCTGTCGGGTGCTGGCAGACGCGCTCGGATGCCGATGACGATCTCTCTGTCAGCCTGCTCGCAGGGCGCGGGTGTCTCCCACAACGGCGACGACGGCCAGTGCCGTGGCGGCCAGGGCATCGCGAGTGCCGATGGACCTCCGGCTCGCCAGGCTCGCCGCGACGTCCATCGAGTCGCTCGCCATGGCCACGCGGGTCCACCGCCGGGCCTCTTCAGGCCCTGACCTCGCACCGGCCACGACGCCGACCCCGAGGGCCAGATCGCGGATGCCGATGGTGCGGAGCAACAGGGTGGCGGTGGGGGTGATCTGCTCCCGGCCCGACACGCCGAGGACCGTCCGTGGCACCAGGATCATGGCGACGCCGACCGCTGCTCGAAGCCACCCCATCCGCTCTGCCATGGTCATGCCTGGCAGCGTAGCGACGGCAGCATCACGCGGGTTGGCCATGGGAAGGACGTGCGTCACTATCGGAGCTCGCGATCGTTCGGTTGTACGCAGTGTTGTACCGCTGGATGATCTGTTCAACGGCTCTGTAGAAGTCGTCGAAGCCCGATGGAAGCCCGTTTCCACCGCCGAAGAAGAGCCTCACCCCCGCGGCCAGGAGATCCTCTCGCGCTTCGCGCTCGAGCAACCGGTGCTGGCCGTAGTGGCCGAGCTGCTCGATCGAGGCGCTTCCCGCCACCAGGAATCCGAGGCCGAAGATGAACCACCGCACGGTGGACGACGTGTGTCCCGAGATGCCTATGCCAGACAGCGCGGTGATGGCGACGCCACTGAGAATCGAGAGGCCGCGAAGCACGGTGAACCAGAACGCGTCCTGCGTGTGACGCCTCGTCATGAGATCCAAGGTGGGCGCCCACCGGTTGTCGACATAGAGGAGCTGCTGTTCGTCCTTGATGCAGGCTTTCGCCTCGCTCCACCGTTTGCTATTCCAAATAGCGGTCCTCCGCAATGCCATCGAACGGCCTCTGTAGGTCACCATTATGACGATCCCAATGACGATCGCACCGATCGCTGCCGCCGTAGCGAGAACGAGCAACCACGACCCGACGACCCCCGCCATGTACGTAGATTGCAACTTCGAAGCGTTCAGCGCAAGTCCCTATTTGCCCCCCTGTACCGAGGAGAACGCCTTCGAGCATCTGATTGGAGGGTCGTCACGGCAACACAGATCCCCATGTTGCAGGCCCGAGTAAAAGTACCGTGCTCTTCGCATGCACGAGCAGGACGATGCAGATGTCTGTGTCGTGGGCGCCGGGCACATAGGGCTCATGGCGGGGGCGGCGGCGGCCGCTGCCAGCCGGGGATCGCCTGGCTACAGCGCGTTGAAGGATTGGAACAGCACGGCGTACTCGCATCCGGCGGCCATGCCGGCGTAGCCGGCGATGTTCCGCAGGAACTCGTCGGGGTCGAAGTCCGTGCCGAGCCCTTCGATATAGGCCCGGTGCTCCCGTAGGGAGGAGACACCACGGTCGATGGTGCCGGTCACGTCGACGTAGTGGGTGGCGCGCTCGGTGCCGGCGATGTAGGTGGCCTTGATCCCGGCCCAGGGTGCACCGAGCTCGGAGAACACCCATTCGTTGGCCGCGTCGCGACAGGCATCGAGAACGGCCAGCCCGACCGCCCGGTGATCGGCATGGTTGACGCTGCCGCTCTCGCCCCATGTCAGGTCGAAGTTCATGCCGATCACCACTTCGGGGCGAAGCCGCCGGATGACCCCGGCCAGGTCTCGCCGGAGTGCGAGGCCGTATTCGACCGCCCCGTTGGGGTGGCCGAGGAACTCGACGTGCTCGACCCCGACGACGGCCGCACTGCGGTGCTGCTCCTCCTCGCGTAGTGGCCTGGTCTTCTCGGGCGCCATCCCGGCGATGCCCGCCTCGCCGCTCGTGGCCAGGACGTAGGAGACCGCCTTGCCCTGGGAGGTCCACCGGGCCACGGCACTGGCCGCCCCGTACTCGAGGTCATCGGGGTGGGCCACGACGGCGACGGCACGCTCCCAATCCTCGTTCATCGGTTCCACAGATCACCTCCTGGCGACGAGCAGCCTCGCACACCCGTCGGCGGACGGCGCCTACTCGGAGCGCCAGCGCCGATAGAGATCGGTCAGATCCTGTCGCGCCTGTGCCGACAGGTCGTCGGGCTCGATCGCACCGGTCACCCGGATCGTCATCCTGATCTGCTCCAAGTAGGCGGCACAGTTGGGACAGGCCTTGAGATGAGCCTCGAACCGGCGTCGGTCCCGGCGCGAGAGTGCCCCTTCGAGATACTCGGTGACGAGCTCCACCGCCTGTTGGCACACGATGTCTTTCCGCCGGAGCGACAGCACGGTCAGCCCTTCCCCAGCTCGGCGTCCAGGACCGCCCGCAGGCGGGCCCGTCCCCGGTGGAGCAGGATGCGCTGGTTGCCCACGCTGATCCCGAGGACGGCGCACGCCTCGTCGTGCGTGAGGCCCTCGACGTCGCGCAACATGACCACCTGGCGCTGCCGGGGTGGCAACGCGTCAAGGGCGGACTTGAGAATCGGTGCCCAGGCGGCGGCGTCGAGACGGTCCTCGCTGTCATCTGTCCACCGGTCGAGGGGGTCGGCCCACTGGCCCAGTCCGTCGAACCGACCCGGATCGACCGTCCAGAGCGTCTCGATCGGCTCATCCCATGGCTCACGTGAGGCGGCGGAGCGGGTGCGGTTGACGAGGATGCGAAAGAGCCAGGTCTTGAACGACGAACGGCCCTCGAAGCGCTCGATGCCGCGGACCACGCCCAGCCATGTGTCCTGGACCGCCTCTTCGGCAACGGCGGGATTGGAGACCATGGAGCAGGCGAGACGGAACATGGACTGCTGGTAGCGGGCCACCAGCATCACGAATGCCTCCTCGTCGCCGGTTCTGACCCGGCTGAGCAGCTCACCATCCATCTCCACGGGGCGAAGCGTAGGACCCCACGACCCGGTTCAGGTCGCGCCCACCGGCCACAGCCGCTGTGTCCTGGGTCCTTCCCGACCGTCTGCCGTCTGGGCACGCTCTTCAGTCCTCCGCAGTCCGCCAGGCGTTACGTAGGGCAGGGCCCGATGGTCTGGTGCAGGCACAAACGTAACGCTTCGCACCCTTTCCGGGACTGTA
The DNA here is from genome assembly GCA_049514335.1 of Acidimicrobiales bacterium. GTDB lineage: Bacteria > Actinomycetota > Acidimicrobiia > Acidimicrobiales > UBA8190 > JBEKVE01. The sequence continues at coordinate 6,314 of JBEKVE010000010.1, read as the reverse complement.
TGTCGACACCCTCAAACGACAAGGAGACGCAATGAGGAGACTCACCCGTCTGGCGCTCGGCGCCGGAGCGGTTCTCGGGCTCTCGGCCTGGGTCGCGCCCGAGGCTGGAGCAGAAGGGCCTCCATCGGGAGGATACGGCGGAGGCGGTGCCGACCATGCCGTCTTCGTCCAGACCGACAGCACGACGGGAAACCAGATCGTCGCCTACCACCGGAGCCACGACGGCACCCTGACACTGGCCGGCACCTACCCCACCGGCGGATTGGGCGGCGTACTCAACGGCTCTGCCGTCGACCACCTCGGCTCGCAGGGCTCTCTCGCCTTGGATCCGGCGCACGGGCTCCTCTATGCAGTGAACGCCGGTAGCAACACGGTGTCGGTGTTCTCCGTCTACGGTGACCAGCTCGGTCTGCACCAGGTGGTGAGCTCGGGCGGCACCTTCCCGGTGAGCATCGCCGTCCACGGCAATCTGGTCTACGTGCTCAACGCCGAGAACGGTGGGAGCGTGTCGGGGTACTGGGTGGCCGGTGACCGGTTGCAGCGGATCTGGGGATCCACACGCAGTCTCGGCCTCACGATCCCCACCGACACAACGCAGTTCACCCACACGCCGGGGCAGGTGGCATTCTCGCCCGACGGATCGCAGCTCATCGTGACGACGAAGGCCAACGCCGTCGGGAACGACGTCGATGTGTTCGGTGTGGGGTGGGACGGCCGGCTCTCGGCCTCCCCTGTGGTGAGCTCCGAGCCCGGCACGGTCCCATTCGCCATCACCTTCGACCAGGCAGGGCACCTCGTGATCGGTGAAGCTGGGCCGAGCGCGGTGGTGACCTTCAGGCTGCACCGCGACGGCACCATCACCCAGATCGACTCGTTGCCCAACGGGCAGCCCGGTCTGTGCTGGGTGACGCCCGCCGGTCAGTACTTCTTCACCGGCAACACCGCCAGCAACTCGACGAGTGGATACCAGTCGAGTGCCAACGGGCAATTGACGCTGCTCGGGTCGACCCCCACCGACGCCGGCGCCGTTGACAGCGCGGCCACCGCCAATGGACAGTTCCTGTACGTCCAGACCGGAGGGAACGGGATCGTCGACGAGTTCCAGGTGAGCTCCGACGGCAGCCTCACCAAGATCGGGTCGGTCACCGTGTCCGATGCGGTCGGGGGCGAAGGCATCGTCGCCTCCTAGCCCGTCCGTGCCGGCGGCGGCGCCCGCATGCATCGCGGGTGCCGCCGCCGGATGGCGGAGGACATGGCAACGACGTGTCGTTTCGACCATTGCCCACGGTCTGAGAGACACTGATCGTCAATGAGCCGAGCTGGGAGGACCTCGATGCACCTCAATGCCATGCAGGAGGAGCTGTGCGGGCAGACCCAGTGGGATTTCTCCGGCCTGCGGGCGTTGTTCGTCAACTGCACGCTCAAACGGTCGCCGGAGCTGTCCCACACGGAGGGCCTGGCGTCGATCTCGATGGAGATCATGCGTCGCCAGGGGGTGACGGTCGAGGCCGTGCGCGCCATCGATCACGACATCGCCACAGGCGTATGGCCGGACATGACCGAGCATGGGTGGGAGCAAGATGCCTGGCCGGCCATCGCCACTCTCGTCATGGAGTCCGACATCCTCGTGCTCTGCACCCCGATCTGGCTGGGCGAGAAGTCATCGGTGTGCACCAAGGTCATCGAGCGTCTCTATGGCAACTCTCATCTTTTGAACGACCGTGGCCAGTACGCCTACTACGGCCGTGTGGGCGGCTGTCTTGTCACCGGAAACGAGGACGGCGTCAAGCACTGTGCCATGAACGTGCTGTACTCCCTGCAACACCTCGGCTACGTCATCCCGCCGCAGGCAGACGCAGGGTGGATCGGGGAGGCCGGCCCGGGCCCGTCGTACCTCGATCCGGGGTCCGGAGGTCCGGAGAACGACTTCACCAACCGCAACACCACGTTCATGACCTGGAACCTGCTGCACCTCGCCCGGATGCTCAAGGAGGCCGGCGGGATCCCAGCCCATGGCAATCAGCGATCGGCATGGGACGCCGGGTGCCACTTCGACTTCCCCAATCCGGACTATCGCTGATCGGGCCAACCGATGGCGAGCCCGGGCCCGGGGCGTACAGTCTGACGCTGTGAGCGCCTCCACCAGCGCGCAGCCCGCGATCCGTCGGGGGGTCGTGCGCGGCCCCGACCTGCGGAACCTCCGGGCATGGACGTCGCAAATGGAGGCTTGGCCCGTCGGTAGCCACGTATGGGGCCACTACGCCGAACAGACGGCCGACGGCGAGGCGATCTGTCGCACAGAGAACGTCTCGGCCTGCCACGACGGATTCGCCGCCCTCGTTGCCGGGCCCTTGCGGATGCTGGCCGCCGAGGCTCTCGGGGTCGACGTCATCGCCTTCAAGGACAAGCTCAACTACAAGCAGCCCGGCGGCGCGGGATTCAGTCCCCACCAGGACGCCCTGGCCTATCCGGGCGTGGGAAACGTCCTGTCCATCCTCGTGGCCGTCGACGAGTGTTCCGCAGCCTCGGGATGCCTGTGGCTCGCCGACGGCGTGGAGGAGCTGCTCCCGACCGACGACCGCGGCGTGGTCCGATCCGAGGTGGCGTCGGCACTCCGATGGGAGCCCATTCCCCTCGCTCCCGGTGACGCCGTGTGCATCGGCGGCTTGGCGCCGCACTTCAGCGAGGCCAACACGAGTTCCTCGTCGCGCCGGGTGCTGGTGGCGAGCTATGCGCCGGTCGAGGAGGGGTACGGACGTGACCGCTACTACGCGGCGCGCCGAGTCGAGATGGAGAGCTCGACGGCCAAGGACAAGCGGTTCCGGATCAGCACGCTCGCCGACTTCGAGGGAACGGAAGTGCGAGTGGCTGCGCCGTCAGCCGTGTCAGCCTGTACCCACCCGTAGGACCCGCCAGGCCGGCCGCTACGCCGGATGCGCAGGTGCCCACGGAAAGTTCCACTCCGTCCAGCCGCTCCCGACGCGGCCGTCCTCCGTCTCGTAACGGCACAGCACACGCGACATGCGGGCCACCCGACCGGTGCCGTCGTCGAACAGGATGGGGCTGAGTGAGACGGGGACGAGGGTCATGCGCAGATCCCCGGGCTCCACGGCGAGTGCGGCACTGACGGGGACCGAGTCGCCGTCGAGCTCCTCCGAGGCGCTGATCTCCCGCGCCGGGGTGAGCCGCCCGTCGGGCGTCACGACGTACCCGAAGCCCGTCGAGTCGGTGCCGAAGCGGATGTCGGAGAGGTGGAAGGCCGTACCGTCCTCGAGGGTTCCCGCCGACCAGCACCATCCGAAGGCCCACCAGTCCCGCACCCCCCAGGAATGGTCACGCTGCCCGCCGGCATCGACGGCGATCGTCTCGTCACCGATCCGGATGGTCCCGATCACCCGGGCCGATACCTCGTAGCGGGTGGTGAGTCCGTAGTGGTACGGGGGAGCCACGCTGGTCCAGGTGAGGTCCACATCGACCTCGACCGGCGTCCCCCGCTCGCGCCGGAAGACGGCCCGGGGGTCGTCGAACTGCTCGGCCGTCATCCGTGCCGTCACCCGCCAAACCTTCAGTGCCGACACCGTCTCCAATCGTGTCGTCCACTGGGGTGTCTGCTGTACGAGCTCGTCGCCCGTCACGAGAGGGGCCCTGTCGTCGGCCAAGAAGGTGAGCGGGCGGTCGCGACCAGCGACGGTGACATGCAGCCACGTCTGGTTCCGGTTGGGGTACAGCCCGAGGCGCAGATACGCCCCCCACCGTTGCGACGGATCGGCCACGTCGCAGTACCAGGACTCGTTCCACAGCGTCTCTTCCCCGGCGGAGTGGCGGCCCTCGTCGGTGACGGCCACCACGGGCGGCTCGGTGTTGTGCACGTCGGTCATGGCTCCCCGATCACGGACATGGCGTCGAGGTCGAGGGCGTGGCGGACATGGCGGTCGGCGTCGGTGACGAACATCCGGTCGCCGCGTTCGGTGCGCTCCACCAGCATGGAGGCGACGATAGCGAGGAATGCCCCGTACCACGACCCGTGGCGGTAGCGGCGCCAGCACTCGTCCCACGACAGGTCGACGCCGGCGGCGACCAGCTCGTGGTGATAGCCGCGGACGAGGTCGCCCTCCACTCGGCGCCGCTCGTCGGGGAGGAGGTTCCCACCGATGAAGTAGCTGACATCGGCCACGCCGTTGCCCAGCACCAGCGTCTGCCAGTCGACGACCGCTACCGTCTCCTGGACGGGGTCGATGAGCAGGTTGTCGAGCCGGAGGTCGCCGTGGAACAGGGTGTGCGGGCCACCGATCCCCTGCCACCATCGCTCGACGTGCTCCACGCTGAGCGCCAGCGCGTCGAGCGTCGTGGGATCGAGGCTCGCTCCGTAGCGTTCCACGAATCCTGGCAGGAGCGAGCGCACCAGGTTGGCCATCGTCGCTGCCGCTCCGGGCGAGGAGCGGTTGAGCCAGTCCACCCGCTTCAGGGACGGGTCCCCCCAGCGCGGGGCGTGGAAGCTGACCGCCTGGCTGAGGACACGGGCGGCGAGATCCGCCCCGCAGCCCTCCAGTTGGTCGCCGGCCTCGGCCGGGGCCAGGTCCTCGAGCAGCAGGGCGAACTCGTGGGTGGCGGGGTCGAATCCCACGAAGTGACACGCCGGGGCGCGCACGCCCACCGTGGCCACAAGCTCCCGGTAGAAGCCGGCCTCGATCTCGTACGCACGCAGCGATCGGCCGACCGCCCTGCTGTCGGCATTGGTGGACGGGAACTTCCCCACCACCGTGGTGGGTCCGTCCGACGGCCCGTCGTAGCCGATGGTGAGGCGGACCGATTGGGCCATCTGGCCGGTGCCGATGGGTGTGGACGTGACGTCGGAGACCCGGCCGGCGTGCAACACCCCGGCTTGGCGCAACACGTCGTCCAGGGTCTCCGCTGTGACCGATGCGGCGGAGCGAAAGGGCAGGGTGGTCATCACGGCGCCGTCGTGGGTGGGGACGGGACCGGGGCCGCCGCGTATGGCCGACCCGAGCGCATGAGCTGACCGGGAAGGGTACGACCGATCACGGTCTCGATATCGAGCGACACGGCGATGAGGGCGTCGAGGTCGACGCCGGTGTCGGCTCCGAGGGAATCGAGAAGGTAGACGGCGTCCTCCGTGGGGATGTTGCCGGTCGCGCCGGGCGAGAACGGGCATCCACCCAGGCCCCCGATCGACGCGTCGAAGCGCCGCACGCCGTGCTGGGCGGCGACCACCAGGTTGGCGAGGCCGGTGCCGCGGGTGTTGTGGAGGTGGAGGGCGATGTCCGACGGCTCCACGCCGGCTGTGTCGAGGACGTGGACGAGACCGGTGATCGAGGTCGGCACGGCCATGCCGGTGGTGTCGGCGAACGAGAAGGTCGTGACTCCGACGCCGCGGAGACGCTCGGCCAGGTCCCGGGTGCGTGTGGGGCTGATCGCTCCTTCGTAGGGGCAGCCGAAGGCGGTGGCGACGATGGCTTCGACAGGGACCCCGGCAGCGTGCGCCAATTCCACGATGGCGGCGATGTGCTCCACGGAGTCGTCGACCGACATCTTGAGATTGCGGATGTTGTGGGTGCGAGACACGCTCACCACCACCTCGAGCTCGTCGATCCCCGCCTCCAGAGCGAGCCGGGCACCGTGCAGGTTGGGCACGAGCACCCGGTACCGGACGTCGGGGTTCCGTGCGATGGCGGCAAGCACCCGATCGGTGCCAGCCATGGGAGGAACGGCGCTCGGGCTGACGAAGGATCCGACCTCGAGGGCTCGCAGCCCGGTGGCGGAGAGGGCGTCGATGAGGCGCACGCGCTCGTCGACGGAAATGGGGGACTCGTTCTGCAGGCCGTCGCGCGGGCCGACCTCGCGTACTTCGCTCGAGGTCGGATAGGAGCTAGTCACCGTCGACGGTCCCGTCGTCAATCGCCACCGAACTCCCGGAATCGATCCGCCTCTCGGCCGGTAACATGCCAGCAGTGCCCAGAGAGAACGCCATGAGCGCGTATCAGCAGATCCGCCAGGGAATAGTGGAAGGCGTGTACCGACCTGGTGAGCGGATCGTCGAGACGCGGTTGGCCGACGATCTGCAGCTGTCGCGGACGCCGATCCGCGAGGCGATCAGGATGCTGCAGTCCGAGGGACTGGTCCACTCGCTTCCGAACCGGGGCGCGACGGTGCGGGCGCTGACGGCGGAGGACATCGGCGACCTCTACGAGGTGCGCGGCCGGCTGGAGGCACTTGCGGGTGAGCTCGCTGCCAGTCGGGCCACGACGGAGCAGATCGAGCGCCTCGGCGCCGCCGATGCGGCATTCGCCACCGCG
>JBEKVE010000009.1:0-35127 GCA_049514335.1 Acidimicrobiales bacterium | reverse complement strand
GCGCCGAGCCCGGGCGGCACGTCGAGGGTCACCGAGAACACGGCCTTGCGGTCGGGCTCGTCGAAGCACGGAAAGGCCCGCCGGGCGTCGGTGGCCTCGAACTGGGTGGTGGCGATGACGTGCGTGGCCCCGTCGTCGTCGGTGAACTCGGAGCGGTAGAAGCCGTGCAGCTTGTCGTTGAGCACGCCCGCGAACGACACGGCGATCACCGCCGGGCCCGGCGTGATCGGCACCGGCGAGCGAAGCGTGACGCGCTCGGCCTCCTCGTCGAGGTGCACCGACAGCATCTCGGGCGCCGCGCCGGCACGCTCCAGCGTGGCGCCGTGCACCGTCAGCTCGGCGGCGTTCATGACGACATCGGTGACGGTGTCGCGCACCTCGACCTCGATGCGCACGTGGCCGGTGAAGGTGGCGGCACCGAGGTCCGGGGTGAGGTGCAGCGCATAGCGGCGCGGCTCCACGGTGTAGGGCAGCCGGTGGCTCGCCGAGGGATCGGCGTCTTCTCGCACGGTGGTCTCGGTCATCCTGGGCAGGCTATCGGGCGGTCCCCGGCGCCCACCCGCCGTCCCCGACCCACCTGCGCCGGGGGCCCCGACGCGTCCATTAACTTGCCGGGCTGTGACCGACGCCTCCGCATCTTCTCCGCATGCCCCTGCCGAACCCGGCGGCCCCCTCGACGTCGTGGCCGTGGGCTCGGCCCTGGTCGACGTCCTGACCATGGCCGGTGACGAGGACCTGGCCCGCTTCGACATGGTGAAGGGGTCGATGACCCTGGTCGACCTGGCCCGGGCGGCCGCGGTGTACGAGGCCATGGGGCCCGCCGTCGAGGTCTCGGGCGGCTCGGCCGCCAACACCGCCGTGGGCGTGGCCGCCCTCGGCGGGCAGGTGGGGTATGTGGGCAAGGTCGCCGCCGACGAGCTCGGGGAGGTGTTCCTCCACGACATCGGCGCCGTCGGGGTGGCCATGGGCCGGACCACGCCGGCGACACCCTCGGACGACCCCGCCGCCGACCGCGCCACGGGGCGGTGCCTCGTGTTCGTGACCGGGGACGGCGAGCGGACCATGGCCACCCATCTGGGGGTGGCCTCGACGCTCGGTCCCGAGGACCTGGACGAGGCGCTCTGGGACCTGGAACCGGCCAAGGCGGCCATGCGCCGGGCGATCGAGGTGGCACACGCCGGGGACGCGCTGGTGGCGCTCAGCGTGTCGGACCCCTTCTGCGTGCAGCGCCACCAGCGTGAGTTCCTGGAGCTGCTGCACGGCGACGTCGACGTGCTCTTCGCCAACGAGGACGAGACGACGCTTCTGTTCGGCGCCTCGGATTTCGACGCCGCGCTGGGCGCGGTGGAGGAGACGGGCCTGCTCGCCGCGCTCACGCGCGGGGCGAAGGGCTCGGTGGTGGTGAGCGCCTCGGGGCCGCTCACCATCCCGGCCGACCCGGTGGCGGCGGTGCTCGACACCACGGGGGCGGGCGACCTGTACGCGGCGGGGTTCCTGTACGGCCTCACCCACGGACAGGATCCCGAGCACTGCGCACGTCTGGGGGGACTGTGCGCGGCCGAGGTCATCTCCCACGTCGGCGCCCGGCCCCAGGCCGACCTGCGGGCGCTCGCCCGTGAGGCGGGCCTGCTCGAGGACTAGCGACTCAGGGTCCGCGCCCGGGCGGATCGGGCGGCACGTAGACGAGGTCGAGGTCCCCCAGGCGCACGAGCACCGACGCCACCCACCGCCCGAGCGCCCCCACCGGGCCGGCCAGGGTGGAGGCGTCCTCCATGGCGCTCTCGTCGAGGCGCAGCGTCCCCTGATAGGTGGTCTCCACCGCGTACCGCGCACCCTCGCCCGGCTCGAACACCTGCTCCACCACCGGCGCGGCACGCACCAGGACGTCGCTGCCGATGGCGGGGCTCTCCTCGGGGAGGCACGCCACCACGGCGTCGAGGTCGGGCATGGCCGCCAGGCGCTGTACCCGGAGCGTGATCTCGAGCACCACCTCGGGAAGATCTTCCGACGGCTCACCGATGGACCACGACCGGTAGGAGGTCTGGCTCCACGTGGGCCAGTCGAGCGACAGGTCGGCGCGCACCCGGGGCGGTTGCTCCTCACCCGGGAGCGAGTAGGACGTCTCCCACGACACGTCGCCCAGGAACACGTCGACCTGGAAGCGCTCCTCCACGGCTTGTCGCTGCAGCAGGGCGTTCTCGAGCGCGGCGCGGGTCTGGGTGATGAGGTCAACCAGGATGTGGTCGAGCACGGTGGGGCCGAGGCTACCGTTGTGCCGTGCCGCGCGCCGACGCCAACCCCTGGCCGGCCCGGCGCGTCCTCACCTACGCGCACCAGTGCGGAGCGTGGGAGGCGCCGTCCTCCACCCTGTTCGCCCTGCGGCGTGCGCTCGACCTGGGGGTCACCGGCATCGAGCTCGACGTGCACGCCACCGCCGACCGGCACCTGGTGGTGTGCCACGACGGCACCGTGGACCGCACCACCGACGGCCACGGGCCCATCCACTCGCTCACCCTGGCCGAGGTGCGCGCCCTCGACAACGCCTACTGGTTCGTGCCCGGCGGTGACGAGACGCAGGGCCTCGCGCCCGAGGACTATCCCTACCGGGGCAGGGCGCCTGCCGACCGCACCTTCGGCGTTGCCACCCTGGCCGAGGTGCTCGAGGTGCTCGACGACCACCCCGACGTGGCGCTCAACCTCGACATCAAGCAGACCGCCCCCGCCGTGGAGTCCTACGAGGAGCTCCTCGCCACCGAGCTCGCCCGCCACCGTCACACCGACCGGGTGATCGTGGCGTCGTTCCTCGACGTGGCCACGCAGCGCTTCGCCGCGGTGGCCCCCGACATCGCCGTATCGGCGGGGACGATCGGCACCGCCACCTTCTGGCGGGCACTGCAGGAGGGTGAGGACCCGCCGGCTCCGGACTACGTCGCCTTGCAGGTGCCGCGAGCGCAGGGCGACGTGGTGATCGTGGACGAGCGCTTCGTCACCGCCGCCCACGCCCTCGGCGTGGCCGTGCACGTGTGGACCGTCAACGACGTCCCCACCATGCGCCACCTGTTGGACCTGGGGGTGGACGGCATCATCTCCGACCTCCCCACACCGCTCGTGGCCATGGTGGCGGGGCTCGGGCTCACCTACCGCCCCTGAGTCTTCCCGCCCCGCGACGCTGCCCCGTCCGCCCGGCCAGGCAGCCTCTCGGCGTGCCTAGCCCCGGCCGGCGTTGGGCCGCTTGCCGTGGTTGGCCTTCTTCTTGCTGCGGATCTTGCGCTTCGTTGTGCGTTTCGACATGGCGCTGCACCCTACCCGACCCCGCCGGGCCCGCCGACGCCCCTCGCCCCAGGCATTAGCGTCGGGGCGGTGGAACGACTGGGCCTGGTCGGACTGCCCAACTCCGGCAAGACGTCACTGTTCAATGCCCTGACCGGAGCCTCCGCGCCGGTGGCGTCGCATCCCTTCACCACGACCGAGTCACAGATGGCCGTGGCACCGCTGCCCGACGCACGCCTCGACGCCCTGGCGAAGATGAGCGCCAGCCGCAAGGTGGTGCGGGCCGGCATGGAGGTGGTCGACATCGCCGGCTTGGTGCCCGGCGCCTCGACGGGGGAGGGCCTCGGGAACCGCTTCCTGGCCGGCATCCGCGAGGTGGACGCCCTGTGCGTGGTGCTGCGGGCCTTCGTCGATCCCGAGGTGCCCGGCGACAGCGATCCGGTCGAGGCGCTCGGGTCGCTCGAGCTCGAGCTCGTGCTGGCGGACATGGCGTCGGTGGAGTCCCAGATCGACCGGCGACGCAAGGCGGCCCGGGCCGACAAGACCCTGGCGGGCGAGGTGTCCGCCATGGAGGAGGCCCTCGAGGTCCTGTCGGACGGGGTGCCGCTGTACCGGGCCGGCCTCGACGAGCGCCGCCCGGACCGACGCAACCTGTTCCTCCTGACCGACAAGCCCGTGCTGGCCGTGGTCAACGTGGGCGAGGACGCCGTCGGCGACGCCGAGGAGGCTGCGGCGGGGGTGACCAAGGTGCTCGAGGGCCACGGCGAGGCGCTGGCGGTGTGCGTGCAGCTCGAGGCCGAGGCGGCCCGCCTGGCACCCGAGGAACGCGCCGAGCTGGTCGAGGGCCTCGGGCTCGGGGAGGGAGCGCTCAGCCGGGTGGCGCGCAGCGCCTATCACCTGCTCGGGCGGCGCGTGTTCTTCACCACCGGGGACAAGGAGTCGCGCGCCTGGAGCTTCCGGTCCGGCGCCCATGCGGCGGAATGCGCCGGGGTCATCCACTCCGATCTCCAGCGCGGCTTCATCCGCGCCGAGGTCATCCACTGGGACGAGCTCATCGGGCTCGGATCGTGGCAGGCGGCCAAGTCGGCCGGCCGGCTGCGCCTGGAGGGCAAGGACTACGAGGTGGCCGACGGCGACGTCCTCGAGATCCGCTTCAACGTGTGAAGGCCGGTGTGGCGTGACGGCGACGACCTGGTTGTTGCGCGACGGGGTGGTGCTGGCCAACGCCGAGGTGGCGGCCACCTACGGCGAGCGGTTGCGGGGCCTCATGGGCCGGCCCGGCTACGAGGGGGCCTTCGTGCTTCCTCACACCCGCTCGGTGCACAGCCTGGGTATGCGCTTCGCCCTCGACGTGGCGTTCCTCGACCGCAAGCTGTGCGTGGTCGACGTGGTGCAACTGGTGCCGTGGCGTGCCACGCTGCCCCGCTGGCGGGCCCGGTGCGTGCTCGAGGCGACGTCGGGCGCCTTCGACCGCTGGGGTCTGCGCGTCGGCGACACGCTCGAGCTCCATGTGCCCTCGTGACGCGCGTCGCCCTCCCGACACGCGTCGCCCTCGTGACACGCGTGCGCTCGTGATGGGCACGCCCTCGTGAGCGCGACGCCACGACCGAAGGGGCGCGGCGCCGGCGCGCCGGGCGCCTCCGATGTCTCGGACGCGTCGGCGGGCACGCTCGTGCTGGTGGCCACGCCCATCGGCAACCTGGGCGACCTGTCGCCGCGGGCACGCGACACCCTGGCGTCAGCCGACGTGGTGTGCTGCGAGGACACCCGGCGGACGCGCGCCCTGCTGACGCACGCCGGGGTGCGGGGCAAGACCCTCCTGTCGCTGCACGGCCACAACGAGGTGGCGCGCCTGGCCGAGGTGATCGGCCGCCTGGCGCAGGGGGCCACCGTGGCGGTGGTGAGCGACGCCGGCACGCCCGCCGTGTCCGACCCCGGCGCCCGGTTGGTGGCCGCCGCGGTGGCGGCCGGTGCCACCGTGTCGACGGTGCCCGGTCCGAGCGCCGTGATCGCCGCGCTGGTGGTGAGCGGCCTGCCCACCACCCGCTTCGTCTTCGAGGGGTTCCTCCCCCGCCGGGGGAGCGAGCGTCGCCAGCGCCTCGACGGCCTGGCGGCCGAGCGGTCCACGGTCGTGCTCTTCGAGTCGCCGGCCCGCCTCGCCGCCACGTTGTCCGATCTCCTGACTCGGTGCGGCCCCGAGCGTCCGGTGGTTGTCGCCCGTGAGATCACCAAGCTCCACGAGGAGGTGTGGCGGGGCACCATGGCCGAGGCGGCCGAGGTGTTCCTCCACCGGGAGGTGCAGGGCGAGGTGGTCGTGGTGCTCGGGGGTGCGCCCGTGGCGGTGGTCTCCCACGACGACGGGGAGGTCGAGGCGGCGCTGCGCCTGCGCCTCGAAGCCGGCGACTCCCGCCGTGACGCCGCCGCCGCCGTGGCCGGCCTTCTCGGGGTGACCCGGCGGCGAGCCTACGAGGCGGCCGCGCTGCTGCAGCCTCCCCCGGAATGCAGGGACCGGCCAGGCGGTTGACCATGGCGAGAGGAAGGTGGCCACGGGCGCAGCGGGCGTCGGTGGCGGCCGACCGGAGGAGAACGACACGGTGAAATTCGGACTCGACAAGACGAAGGCACCGGCGGTGGAGCCCGGTGACGCCCCCGAGGGACTGGCGCTCGCCACGTTCGCGGCGGGGTGCTTCTGGGGGGTGGAGGACTTCTTCCGCGGCGTGCCCGGGGTCGTCGACGTGGTGTCGGGCTACACCGGCGGGGCGCGGCCAGACCCCACCTACGAGCAGGTCTGCTCGGGGGCGACGGGCCATGCCGAGGCCGTGCTCGTGACCTACGACCCCAGCCGGGTGTCCTACCCGCAGCTCCTGGCCGAGTTCTGGCGCCACCACGACCCCACCACGCCCAATCGTCAGGGTCCCGACGTGGGCACCCAGTACCGCTCGGCGGTCTTCGTCCACGACGCCGAGCAGGAGCGCGCCGCCCGGCAGTCGCTGGCGGACTTCCAGGCCCGCTTCCACCGGCCCATCGTCACCGAGATCGTCCCCGCCACGACGTTCTGGCCGGCGGAGGCCTACCACCAGCACTACGTCGAGCGCACGGGCCACGGGGCCTGCCACGTGGCCAACTGGTGAGCGGGCGGGCGCCCGCTGGCGCCATCGGGGGGGACCCGCCCGGTCCGTGACGCCGCGTCCGGTCGGTACGCTACGGCGGTGCCCCCCTTCTACGTCACGACACCGATCTACTACGTGAACGACGTGCCCCACATCGGGCACGCCTACACGATGGTGATCGCCGACGCCCTGGCCCGCTGGCACCGGCTCGTCGGGGACGACGTCTTCTTCCTCACCGGCACCGACGAGCACGGGGACAAGATCGCCCGGGCCGCCCAGGAGCACGGCGTCCCCCCCAACGACTGGGTGGACACGATGGCGGCGCGCTTCACAGAGGCATGGGTGGCGCTCGACATCTCCAACGACGACTTCATCCGCACCACCGAGCCGCGCCACCGCCGCGCCGTGCAGCGCTTCCTGCAGAAGATCCACGACAACGGCTACACCGAGCTCGGCGAGTACCGGGGCCTGTACTGCGTGGCGTGCGAGGACTACAAGAAGGAGTCCGAGCTGGTCGACGGCCTGTGCGCCATCCACGGCCGACCGGTGGAGATGCTCTCGGAGGAGAACTACTTCTTCAAGCTGAGCGCCTTCCAGGACCGCCTGCTCGAGTGGTACGAGGACAATCCCGACGCCGTGCGGCCCGCCTCGAAGCGCAACGAGGCCCTCGGGATCATCAAGGGCGGCCTCGAGGACATCTCCATCACCCGCACCTCGACACGTTGGGGTGTGGACGTGCCCTGGGACCCGGGCCACGTCTTCTACGTGTGGTACGACGCCCTGGTCAACTACCTGACGGCGATCGGCTACGGCGAGGACGAGGCCCGCTTCGACCGGTGGTGGCCGGCGGTGCACCATCTCATCGGCAAGGACATCATCCGCTTCCACTGCGTGTGGTGGCCGGCGATGTGCATGGCGGCGGGGATCGACCCGCCCGCTCATCTGCTCGTGCACGGGTGGTTGCTCGTGTCGGGAGAGAAGATGTCGAAGTCGAGGGCGAACCAGATCTCGCCCCGGCAGCTGACCGACGACTTCGGCGTCGACGCCGTGCGCTACTACCTGCTGCGCGAGACGACCTTCGGCCTCGACGGCGACTTCTCCCACGAGGGCATCACGTCGCGCTACAACGCCGACCTGGCCAACAACCTCGGCAACCTGCTGGCCCGGGTGGCGACGGTGGTGGGGTCGAAGTGCGCCGGGACCGGTCCGCCACCGCGCCCCGACAGCCGCCTGCGGGGCGTGGCCGAGTCGGTCGTGGCCGACACGGCGCGCGCCTGGGAGGACGCCCAGCCCAACGTCGCTCTCGAGGCGACGTGGCGCCTCATCCGCGAGACCAACGCCGAGCTGGAGACGGCCGAGCCGTGGAAGGCCGATCCCGGTCCCGCCGTCGACGACGTCCTCGGGGCCGCCCTCGAGGCATTGCGCATCGTGGCCCTGCTCGCCGCGCCGGCCATGCCCGCCACCAGCGCCGAGATCTGGCGCCGTCTCGGGCTCGAGGGGCGCCCCGACGAGGCGCGGCTCCCCGACGACGCCGCCTGGGGCGGCTACCGGGGCGGGACGCCGGTGGAGAAGGGACCGCCCCTGTTCCCCCGGCGCCGGGCATGAGCGTGGGCGTCGATCTTGGCGCCGGCGGGGGCTGGTTCGACTCGCACTGCCACCTCCAGGACCAGTACCGGCCGCAGGACACCGAGGTGCTGGCCGCCCTCGGGGAGGCCGCCGCCGCCGGGGTGGGAGGCGTGGTGTGCGTGGGGACCGACGCCACCACGTCGCGCCAGGCCGTCGAGCTCGTCACGGCGGTGCGCGCCGCGGTGGGAGACGGAGCGCACGACACCGGTGCACCCGATGAGGCCCTCCCCGCCGATTTCGGGGTGTGGGCCACCATGGGCGTGCACCCCCACGAGGCCGTGCACGGCGTGGCCGGGCTCGAGGACGAGCTGGCCGAAACGCTGCGGGGCGCGCCGGGCGTGGTGGTGGCGGTGGGGGAGTGCGGCCTCGACTTCCACTACGACCATTCCCCGCGCGACGCCCAGCGCGCCGTCTTCGCCGCCCAGGTGGCGCTGGCTCGGCGCTTCGACCTGACGCTCGTGGTGCACACCCGCCAGGCCTGGGACGACACCCTCGACGTGCTCCGAAGCGAAGGACCACCGCAGCGCACCGTGCTGCACTGCTTCACCGGCGGACCCGACGAGGCGCGGCGCTGTCTGGACCTCGGTGCCTTTCTGTCCTTCAGCGGCATCGTCACCTTCAAGGGGGCGACCGACGTGCGCGATGCGGCCGTCCTGTGCCCGGCGGACCGCCTGCTGGTGGAGACCGACGCCCCGTTCCTCGCTCCTGTGCCGCACCGGGGCAAGCAGAACCGGCCTGCCTGGGTGGTGGCCGTGGGCGAGGCGGTGGCCGAGGTGCGCGGCGTGGCGCCGACGGAACTGGCCCGGACGTCGACGGCGGCGACGCGCGTCGCCTTCGCCCTCGGGTGACGGTCCCCGTCGTGGCCCGGCAGTGACGCTCTCGCCGCGCCAGGTCCGCGACGAACTGGCCGGGAACGGGCTGCGGCCCCGGCGCTCGCTCGGGCAGAACTTCGTGGCCGACGCCAACACGGTCCACCGGGTGGCCCGCCTGGCGGAGATCGGGCCTGGTGCACCGGTGGTCGAGATCGGAGCCGGGCTCGGTGCCCTCACCACGGCGCTGGCCGAGACGGGCGCCACCGTGGTGGCGGTGGAGATCGACACCCACCTCGTCCCGCTCCTGCGCCGGCGGGTGGAGCCGCTCGGCGTGCGTGTCGTCGAGGCCGACGCCCTCACCCTGGACTGGGCCGAGCTCCTGTGCCCGCCGGACCCGCCGCCCGTCGGGGGACCCGTTGCGCCCGCGTCACCGTGGACGATGGTCGGGAACCTTCCGTATAACGTGGCTGTGCCCATCGTGGCACACGTGCTCGACGAGGCGCCCACCGTGGCATCGCTTCTCGTCATGGTGCAGCGCGAGGTCGGGGAGCGGCTCGCCGCCGAGCCGGGCAGCAAGGCCTACGGAGCGGTGTCGGTCAAGGTGGCCTACCACGCCACGGCGCGTCTGGTCGGGGCCGTGCCCGCCACGGTGTTCGTCCCCCGCCCCAACGTCGAGTCGGTGCTGGTGCGCATGGTGCGGCGAGGCACGGTCGCCGTGGACCCCGACGTGGTGGCGCCGGAGCGGCTCTTCGCGCTGGTACGGGCCGGCTTCGGCCAGCGCCGCAAGATGCTGCGTCGCTCGCTGGCGGGGCTGGTGGCGCCCGAGTGCTTCGTGGCGGCCGGCATCGACGCATCGGTTCGTGCCGAGAACCTGTCGGTGGAGCAGTGGGGGAGGTTGGCGGCATGCGCCCCGGGGCGGTGACCGAGACGACGCTGGCGGCGCCGGCCAAGCTCACGCTGTCGTTGCGCGTGACAGGTGTGCGCGCCGACGGCTACCACCTCCTCGACGCCGAGATGGTGTCGATCGACCTCGCCGACAGCCTGCGCTTTCGGCCCGGGTCGGGGATCTCGGTGGTGGACGAGGTGGTGGGGGGCATGGGCGTGGCCGCCGTGCCGGCCGGGGCCGACAACCTCGTGCAGCGCGCCCTGACAGCGCTCGATCGCCAGGCCGCGGTCCGTATCGTGAAGCGCATACCGGCCGGCGCCGGATTGGGTGGCGGCTCCACCGACGCCGCCGCCGTGCTGCGGTGGGCCGGCTGCGACGATCTCGCCTTGGCCGCTGGGCTCGGGTCGGACGTGCCGTTCTGCGTCCGGGGCGGTCGCGCCCGCGTCAGCGCCGGAGGAGAGGTGCTGGAGGCACTGCCGTTCGAGGACCGCACCTTCGTGCTGGTGCTCCCTCCGCTGGCCGTCGACACCGGTGCGGTGTACGGCGCGTGGGACGCCCGACAGGCGGGCGGGGGCGGCCCCGGCGACGAGGGTGGCATGGACGGCGACGGCGGCAACGATCTCGAGCGGGCTGCGCTCGACGTGGTACCCGCCCTCGGCGCATGGCGCGACGCCATGGCCACAGCCACGGGGTGCCGTCCCCGGTTGGCGGGGAGCGGGTCGGCGTGGTTCGTGGAGGGTTCGCCCGACGCACTCGGACTGCCAGGGCGCGACACCCTGGTGGTGGCGGGGGAGCGGGCCCCGCTGGTGGTGGTGCGGACCGTGCCCGGCGAGGACGTCGGATGAGCCCTGGGGGTGTGCCCGGGCACCCTGGCTCGGTCCCGACGCGCCGCTCCCGCCCATCGGGCGGGAGCGAAAGCTGCGATCTGTCCTGGTGAGCCCGGCCTGCCGGCGCCCTACTTGCCGGCTGCCCGCCGTTGCCAGCGGGTGGCTTTCAGCATCTTCTTGTGCTTCTTCTTGCGCATGCGCTTGCGGCGCTTCTTGATGAGGGATCCCATGACTGACCAGGAGGATAGCGGTCCGGGCACGATTCCCGCCAAGTAGCCTTCGTTTCGTCACCGGGACGTGTCCGCCGGAGGTGGCTGTGGCGCACAGACTGCTTGCCCTCGACCACGTGCAATTGGCCATGCCCGAGGGGGGCGAGCCCACGGCCCGGCGCTTCTACGTCGGGGTCCTCGGGCTCGAGGAGCAGCCCAAACCCCCTGTTCTGGCGGCTCGGGGCGGCTGCTGGTTCTCCAACGGAGCGGTGACCGTGCACCTCGGGGTGGAGGACGACTTCCGCCCGGCCCGCAAGGCCCACCCCGCCCTCGTCGTCGAGGGCCTCGACGCACTGTGCGACGAGCTCGAGGCGGCGGGCCACGCCGTGCGGGACGACGACGCCGTGCCCGGGGTGCGACGCTGCTTCGTGGACGACCCCTTCGGCA
Organism: Acidimicrobiales bacterium; assembly: GCA_049514335.1. Taxonomy (GTDB): domain Bacteria; phylum Actinomycetota; class Acidimicrobiia; order Acidimicrobiales; family UBA8190; genus JBEKVE01. Next base: position 23,940 of record JBEKVE010000009.1, on the reverse strand, counting down.
ATCGCATCGAGCTCGTGGCCGCCTGACCTACGGTGGGGGCACGCTCGTCGGTGGCGGGTAGTTCAATCGGCAGAACGCCGGCCTTTGGAGCCGGATGTTGGAGGTTCGAGCCCTCCCCCGCCAGCCAACACTGCCACCAGGGACGGGGAGCCCCGACCCTCCTCGCGAGGTGACGTCGAACCCTCCGTGATCGCCCCGCGGAGCTCCCGGCACCCGGCTCGTTCGCTCAGAACGAACTGGGGCAAGCACTCGAGCCTCCCAGCTGAGGAGAGGGCACGAGTGTTCACCTCATCGGGCGGTAATGGCGCAACCGAGCACTGTTCCAGACGACGAACGATGACGAGAGGGCCATGGATGCAGCGGCGAGCAGCGGGTTGAGGAGCCCGAATGCCGCGAGAGGGATGGCGGCGGTGTTGTAACAGAACGCCCACAGCAGGTTCGTCTTGATCGTGTGCAGCGCTGCTCGGGCGAGACCGATGGCGTCGGGAACAGCGTGCAAGGTGTCGGCGACAAGGATCATTCCCGCCGCGTTGATGGCGACGTCGGTCCCCGAACCGAGTGCCAGGCCCAGATCGGCTGCGACGAGCACCGGACCGTCGTTCACGCCGTCACCGACCATGCCGACAACCCGTCCTTGCGATTGCAGCGTGTGGACGAACCGCACCTTCTCGGTCGGTGTGACCTCGGCCACGATTTCGTCCATGCCGAGCTGCAGGCCGACGCCCGTCGTGACGACCTCAGCATCACCACTGAGGAGCACGCAGCGCAGTCCCATCGCCCGGAGGCGAGAAATGGCCTCGTGCGCCGAGTCCTTGACTGCATCGGCCACGGCCAGAGCCCCCACCGCGTGGTTGTCCACAGCGACGAGCACCGAGGTGCTCCCCTTGTGTGCCCACGTCGTGCACCACGCACGTATCTCGTCGCTTACGTTGACCCTCTCCTGGGTCAGCAGCCGCTCGTTCCCGACGAGGACGCGATGCCCCTCGACCCAGCCTGCCACCCCGAGCCCCGGTTCGGAGGAGAACCCATCCACCTCGGGAAGCCCTCCGATCTCCACCCTCGCCGCCGCCACGACGGCGGCGCCGATCGCATGCTCGGAGCCACGCTCGACCGCGGCCGCGTACCTGAGCACCGCCGCCGCCTCCCCGTCAGTCGCCGATCGCAGGTCGAGCAATGACATCTTGCCCTCGGTGACGGTGCCGGTCTTGTCGAACACCACGGTGTCGACCGCTCGTGAGGCTTCCAGTGCCTCGTACCCCTTGATGAACACGCCCATCTGGGCGGCGCGGCCTGTGGCCACATACAGGGCGGTCGGGGTGGCAAGTCCCAGGGCGCACGGACAAGCGATGATGAGGACGGCCAGCCCGGCGCTGAACGACCGGTTCGTGGACCCCGTGGTCACCATCCAGATCGCCACCGTCGCAAACGCGATGACGAGCACGGCGGGGACAAAGAACCGGGCGATGCGATCCGCCAGGCGCTGCACGGCTGCCTTGTCGTTCTGCGCCTCCTCGACCAGCGCCACCATGCGGGCCAACTCGGTGTCTGGCCCGACCTCGGTGGCGCGGATCATGATGTGGCCGCCCACAACGATGGTGCCACCGATGACGACGTCGCCCTCGAGAGCCCGCACGGGGACGGACTCACCCGTCAGCATGCTCCTGTCGATCGTGGAACTGCCCCTCACCACCCTGCCGTCGGTAGGCACCGTCTCGCCCGACCGGATGACGAGCACGTCGCCCACCCGGACGTTCTCGACAGGCACCCTCGACTCCTCACCGCCGGCTCCGAGGACCACTGCCTCCTGGGCTCCCACCGAAGCCAGCGATCGCAGGACGTCCCCCGTCCGCCGCTTCGAGATGGCCTCGTAGTACCGGCCGGCGAGGAGGAAGGTCGTGACACCGGCTGCCACATCGAGGTAGATGGCACCGCTCGCCTGGCGGAACAGCACCTCGATGGCCGATTGCGCCTTCTCCCAATGGTCCCGGAAGAACATCACGTACTCGGACCATGCCGTCGAGGCGACGATGCCGATGGACACCAATGTGTCCATGGTGCTGGTGCCGTGCCGGGCGGCCCGGAACGCCCCGGCGTACATAGGCCAAGCCGCCCACGTCACCACCGGCGCCGCAAGGCCCGTCATCACCCATTGCCAGCCTGGAAAACGAAGAAGGGGGACAAGGGAAAAGGCGAGCGACCCGTCACACAGCGGCATGAAGAGCAGTGCCGCCACGATGAGGTGCCGCCGCAGGTACCGGACGCGATCATCGTCGGTCCCGGCACCAGAGCGGGGGGAGGAGGCCTCTACCGGGGGGTCGGCGTCGTAGCCAGCTCGCTCAATGGCGTCGAGCAGGACCTCCACGGGGAGATCGGAGGGCGCTGTGACCGTGGCCCTGTCGGTGGCGTAGTTCACCGTCGCCGTGACGTCCTCGATCTGGTTCAGTCGGCTCTCCACTCGGGCCGCGCACGACGCACAGGTCATGCCACGCACGGTGAGAGAGATGACTCGGGATTCGGGCGCCGCCTCGACCTGCGTCACAGCCACCCTCAGTCCTCACTCCTGCAGGGATTCACGATCTCATCCTCGGCCCTTGAGCGCCTTGCGAAGGAGGGCGGCGTCCGATTCGCTGAGGCTATCCACAAAGTGCCGTAGGGCGAGGGCCGGATCGTCGTCGCCAGACAGGGCGTCGTACATCAACACGGCGGTGTGGCTTCCCCGACTCCCTGTCGCCTCATAGCGCTTCGTCCGCCCGTCGAGTTCTGATCGCAGCACCCCCTTGACGACGAGCCGGTCCATGATCGTCGCCAGGGTGGTGTAGGCATACTCGGGAAACGCATCAGCGACATCACGAATCGTCGTCGTCTCCGCCGGTGTCGTCCACAGCCAATCCATGACCCGCTCTTCGAGCGTGCCGAGCTTCGTTGCACCGCACGCGCATTCACTACAGCCACACGGATCACACGAACACAACGGATTCTGACAAGCGGTGGCCGTCTGGTTCATCACTCTCCCTCGCTCGACTGTGCCGGCATTCACCAGCGTTCACCTCAACCCGCGCACGCAGGCCGCGGACTCAGGCCGCCCCTAGAGCATCAGGATGAGCATAAAGCCCATACCAACGCACATCACCACATGGCTGAGGTCTTCGAGCGCGGGCGTGGTGAGGATCCTCACGCCACGGCGGGCACCGGTGTTCGATGCGACCGGCGTTTGGGCAGTGGGCGCAGGGGCACCAACGGTCGCATACGCAGAAACGTGCCTCCGGTGCGTACCGTGATGGGACGAGCCCTTGTGCGACGAGCCGAGCGTGAAGATGGCCGAGCCGAAGAACGTCACCGCCAGCAGCAGGCCGAGCCCCGGATCGAGGATCCCGCGCGATGAGGAGGACCCGGTCATCGACATGGCGGCCCCGGTGGCTCCCACCGGGTAGAGGTACATGAGGACCATGGCCAGACTCATGACGGCGTGGATGCCCTCGTGGGGGACGTGCACGCCGTAGTGCTGGAGCGACTGCATGCTCCGCACGACGAACCAGACCGTGAGGGCGAAGAAGGCCCCCTCCCAGAGCCAGGCCGGCCAGAAGGCCCAGTGTGCGACGAACATCCCGGCCATGGCGATGCCCATAAGGAGATGGGCCACGTCGATGTCGCGCCCGACACGGTCCGAGGTCTTCAGCGAGAGTCCCAGCAGACCAGCCGAATAGGCGGCGACGGCCAGCATGGCGACGGCGAAGAGGTAGTAGAGCCAGGACGGGGTTCCCACGCTTAGACCTCCGCCCCTTGGAACAGCGCCCCATCGCCAGTCTCCGTCAGCCCGGGACTCGGGCGTAGGGGCCAGTACAGCAGGGCGAGGAAGATGATGAGCGGGCCGGAGTTCGGGTCCGTGGCTCCTCCTGCCAGGACGCCCCCGAGGTTCTCCACGGCGACCCAGATCACGGCGAAGACCACCGCCACGACGACGATCATGAGCCGCATGAACTGGGGAGAGAGATAGATGCTCGCTCCCGCCAGGAGGCAGACGATGGCGAGGAGGATGGCGGCGGCGGTGCCGTGATGGAGGAGGAAGGCCGACGAGTCCTTGTCGATGTGTTCCAACCAACCCGGTTGCCCGATTGACGACTTGGTGACGAGATCACGGAGAGCCTGAGGCTGGCGTCCCGACCCGACCACGGCGAGGACGGCGAGAAGTCCCCACACAACCACCCAGATGAGGCGGGCGACGCGCACGCCCACGGCACGTGCAGCCACGAACGGTTCGTCCCCACCCCGGTGGGGCCACAGGAGAACGGCGAGTACGGCGTAGAACAGGACGCCACCGGGGCCACCACCGAAGGGTGTCGCCGTGCCGAAGAAGACGCCCCCTGCACCCTCCCCGAACCACCACACGCCGAGTGCCCACACGATCGACAGTGCCAGCGCGGGGCGGACGGTGCGGGGGGAGACGATGCCGAAGGCGATGACGAACTGGATGAGGGCGAACACCGCGTTGGTGAGGACTGGCTGGTGGTAGACGATCGAGGCGTTCCAGGTGATGGACTGGGCTACGAATCCGGGGTTCCCCGACGCCATCCCGTGCAACATGCCGCTGAAGCCATCTGAACCCCGTGTGAACATGAAGGGCTGGATCTGCAGCACTGCGTCGGTGAGCCAGATCGTGGCCAGGACGAGCTGGAATGTTCGCTGCACGTCGCGTTGCCCGCCGGTACGAAGCGGCGCCCCCTGCTCGACGACGACACTGCGTGCACCCGGAGCGGCCACGACCGTGTCTGTCACCTCGGAGACCTCCCACCGCCTACGACGTTGCGTAGTAGTGTGCCCCATCATGGCCATGCCGAGCAACTCGCTCAGGAGGTCGGGGCTCCGATGCGTCGTCGTGGCCGTGGCGGGCCTCGCGACTGCAGCATGCGGATCCCAGACGGCGTCCACGGCGAGCCGATCTCCCTTGCCCGCTGGGTCAGCACCGTCCCAGATCGCCAAGATGGTGTGCCAGCCCAAAGCCCGAAATGAGATTGACGAGGTGCTCGGTGTCTCATCGACGATCGGGACGCCGGAGTGGTCGGACCACCTCTACTCGTGTCGGTACGGCTTTGCCAACGGATCCTTTTCGTTGTCGGTCAAGGAGCTGTCGAGCTGGAACCAAACACTTCGCTACTACCAGGGGTTCGGAGCCCGCCTCGCATCAAGCCACACCATCTATAACCTCGGCCAGGGAGCGTTTCAGGCGAACAACGGATCGGTCGTCGTCCGCAAGGACTGGAAGGTCCTCGTTGTGGACGTCTCCTCGTTGCCCCCACAGTTCGGCGACCCGAGTGCACCCGCCGACAACGTCGCGCTGACGGTGGCCAACGTGATCCTGGGCTGCTGGCACGGCGACTGATTTGCAGCATCGCAATCAGGGATAGTCCCGCCCGGATCGTCTATCCGTCTATCCCGCGCGACGTGCTGTTTCGGGTCGAGGCTGCTGCCCGATCGGGCCTAGCACCCGTCATCCAGTACCGGGCGGTATGCGCTCCCGATCAGGCACGAGGACACGATCAAAGGTGCTGCGTGGAGACGCCGTCCACGACGGCCCTCTGGATGGCCTTCACTTCGGCGAGCATCCACGACTGGTAGTCGTAACCCGGCGTGGGCATTGTCTCGTATACCCCAACCACGGGAACCCCTGCATCCAGCGCGGTGTGACGGATCGACGTGGTGAGTGAGTCCACCACTTGTTGGTTGTAGCAGAAGACCTTCACTGTGTGGTTCGTGAAGAATCCGTTCTCCAAGGTGACATCCTGAGGAGCCGGGTCGACGCCGTTCATGATGTCAGCCTGGAACCGAAATGGGGTTCTGTCGAGTGTCCCCATCGCTTCCAGCAAGTAGTCAGCTACAGGCTCAGTGGTGGCTACGGGCGTGCCCGAGTACTTGGCCTTGAAGGCTGCGATTGCGGCGAACCACGGGGTCAGCGAGTCGTTGAACCTCTTCAGGTTGGCCTGGAAATAGGCAGCGTGCGCCGGTTGCAGAGCCGAGAGGTCGTCAGCCATCGCCTTGGCGGCGGTGGGCATTGTCTTCGGGTCGTACCAAAGATGCGGATTTGGAGTTGCGTTGGGCAATCCGAGGAGATTCTGCACCACGATCACCCTTCGCCTGGTGTTCGGCGAGGCCGACTCGATCTTGTTCATGAACGTGTCGTAACCCACCCCGTTCTGCACGATCAGTTGGGCGGCACTCACCTCCGACGCGACGCTCGGACTCGACTCAAAGGTATGGGGATCGGTGTTGGGGTTGTCGAGGATCGACGACACGCTCACGTATCGGCCGCCGATCTGGCTCAGCACGTTGGCGTATTCGTTCTCTGCCCCGATTGCCTTGACCACGCCAGAGCCAGACGGGGTTGGCGCTCCACTTCCACAGGCCGTGAGCAGCACCGCCAGCACTGCGATGGCAAGGAACGTCGCACTCTTGTTCGTCATGGACGCACCATATAGTAAGACTGGGTCTCAGTACAAGTAGAGACGACGGCGAGGGTCAGGGTCTGACATGGTGCACGCACCTCACCTGATGCCGAGGGCACTGTTCGGCGGCTGCGCCGCTGTCGGCGCCGTCGACCAGGCAGATTGCGCGGCGCTACTCCGGGGTGGCCTACAGCTCGCCGCCGGAAACCCTGTCCCTGTCGGCGTCAGCGTCGCCGAACGACCCGAGGCGCACCGGTCCGTCAGGCTCGTACGTCGTCATCACCACACCGGTCGTCGACTGGCGGACGTCGGTGAGCCGCAGAGCCCGCGGCACTCTGCCGTCACCGAAGAGACGCTTCCCTCCACCGAGATGCACGGGGAACCACAGCAAGCGGTATTCGTCGATGAGGTCGTTGTCGATGAGCGTCTGCACCAGGCCCCCACTCCCATGGACCTGCAGCTCGCCGCCGGGCTGCTCTTTGAGCGCCCGGATCTCGGCGACGACATCACTGCCCAGCAGGACCGACCCCGGCCAGTCGACAGACGTGAGCGTCCGCGACGCCACGTACTTCGGGAGCGCGTTCAACGGTCCGGCAATGGGATGCCCGGGCTCGGTGACGCCGGGCCAATAGGCGGCGAAGATCTCGTAGGTCCGCCGGCCGAGGAGGAAGGCGCCGGCGTCGACGAACCTCGCGGCGATGACCTCGCCGAATACGTGGTCGGCGTATGGGAACGTCCACCCGCCATGGGCAAACCCACCGTCAGGGTCCTCGTCCGGACCCCCCGGTGCCTGCATCACGCCGTCAAGCGTGAGGAAGGTGTGCAGGGTCAGGCGCATCGTGGCTCCTCTCGTGTCGTCACCGATCGTCTCTTACGACGACACCGGTCGCCCAATCTCATCGCCGGGCCCCGCCAGCCGGCGGCGCGCCCTGACCGACGAGTCCCGGCCGATGCGCCCAGGCTCCTACAGCGCTGTCGACCGGAGCCAGTCGAGGATCAGGTTCCCCACGGTGGATGCCGTCGGCGCGACCTCGTTGCCCTCACGGGGGCTTCGTAGGAGTACGCGTCGTTCGGGGTGACGGGGCTCGTGCCCAAGGGGTTCGTGACCGTCACGTCAGCGGTCGACGCTTCTCCCGGGAAGGCGCTGGGCGGGACGACGGCGGTGATCTCCGAGCCAGAGACCACCTGGACGTCGGTGGCGGCCACCGAGCCGAACAGCACCGTGGGCGTGCCGACCTGGAACCCCGCACCGGTGACGGTCACGGGGACGCCGCCGCCGAACGAGCTCTGGTCGGGACTGACGCCGCTCACCGATGGCCAGGCGACGCCGTCGTTGATGGTGTGGATGACGACGGACCCGGTCGTGGTGAAGCCCACGGCCCAGCACGTCGAGGCCGACACGCAGGCGACCCCCTCGAGCGGCGAGCCGGTCGGGACCGAGGTCGCCTGGTCCGACCAGGTGGTGCCGCCGTCGGCCGTGCCGATGACGGCCGTCTCGTACTCGTTGGTGTCGGTCACCACGCCCACGGCCACGCAATGCTCGGTGTCGAAGCACGAGACGGCGTTGAGGGAGGGGGCGTTTCCTCCGGCGAGCTCGGTCCCTCCGGACAGCGTGGACACGCTCCACGTGGCCGCTCCGTCAGTGGTCGTGAGGCCGTACGCACTGAACAGGTTGTCCTGCTCCGACACCACGGTGTCCTGGCCCACAGCGACGCACGTATCCGCGCTGGCGCACGAGATGCCGGTGATGTCGTTGGCGGTGATCAGTTGTGACTGCCACGACTGCCCACCGTCGTCAGTGGTGGAGACCACTCCTTCGTTCTCCATGGGAGGGGAGAGCGTCGTCTGGTAGGTCGCCTGACCGACGGCCAGACAGTCGCTGTCCGTGGTGCACGTGATGGCGTTGAGCTGTGAGGTCATCGGCCCGCCCCGGCCGGCGGAGAGCGGCGGCGCGCTCCATGGCAGCGTCGTCCACGACGTGGCGCCGTCGGTGGTGGCGATCACCGTGCTCGCACCCACGATCCCGACGGCAGCGGTGGCCCAGCAGTGTTCGGCGTCGGCGCATGACACCGAGGTGAGATAGCCGGCGACGGAGGAAACCGTCGAGGCGTCCCAGCTGGCTCCGCCGTCGGTCGTGACGAGCACGGCGTTGGACGGGCCGATGATGCCGCCCAAGCTGACTCCGCCCACGGCGACGCAGTGATCGGCGTCCGCACAGGAGATGGCGTTCAGTCCGAGTCCGGTGACCCCGTTGGTGTCCTGCACCCACTGGCCACCTGCATCGGTGGTCTGCTCCACGACAGCGTTCCCCGAGGAGTCCGACCCCGCGGCGAAGCACACCGACGCGGTCGGGCAGGAGATGGCGCTCAGCGACGAGCCGTCGGTGGTCGAGAGCTGCGGATACCAGCCAAGGCAGGCGGTCATGGTGCTTGTCACCAGGAGCAGGGCGAAGATGGGCCCGCTCCGTCGCACAAGTCCCGTCCCGTCCGCCACAGACGTGCCATGGTCCCACCGCCCTGCTGCTCGCAACACCCTACCGCTGGGTCCCCCCGAGGTCCGAGGGGCCCGCCAGCCTCAGAAGTACCAGCCCGAGGGGATCCAGGGACCGGGCAGCGTCATCCCGTCGACGAACATGGCTCCGCCCACACGCACGGTGAGCCGGGCAGCATGGGCCACGGTGAAGGCCCAGTTCTGGGCCGAGGTGAGGCCGTACGCCAGGGCCGGGCCTTGCGCTCCGTCCAGGTATCGCCACAGCAACGTGGCGGCTGTGTCCTCGTCGCTCGCACCCAACATGACGAGCCGGCCGGGGTGCCAGAGCATCCAGCCCCGACGGCCACCCTCGTCCACCACATCCAGGCGGTGGTCGTCCTCCTCCAAGGCGAACGCCACGTCCTCGGTCCTGGCGCGTCCGAGACCGGCTTCCACCGCTGCCACCAGCTCCAGGTCCTCCACGCCGCCCGAACGCCCACCGAGGGAGGCCGGCATGGCGCGGCGGTCGGGTTCGCCGCCCAACTCGGCGGCGGGGTGCATGGACAGGCCGGCCAGGGCGTACCGGCGCATGGCCCGGGGGTCGGGCGAGGACTGGATCATGCGCACCCGGGCGCCGGCGGCGTAGCCCGAGGCGGCCTGGAGCAAGGCGCCACCCACGCCGCGGCTCTGGAAGTCGGGGTGGACGAACAACATCGACAGACCCCAGAAATCCTGGCGCCGGATGGACTCCGCCACCCCCACCACCTGGTCGCCGTGCCCGTCGGCCACCGCCACCCAGGCTCCCGGTCCATCACGCTCGACGAAGCGGGCGTGCGCCTTGCGGCGCGCCTCGTCCCGGGCGGGGGAGGGCGGGGTGGGGGGCGGATGCGTCCCCTCGGCCTCCGCCACGGCGTCTACCGCTCCGATCACCGTCACGGCGGCCTCGATGTCCCCGAGACGCATGGGCCGCACTTGGAACGGTGTCGGCTCGGGTTCCTCCATGCGGTCGCGTCTGGCGTCGTCCACGGCCCCATGTTCGCGCCGCAGTGCACCCCCGTCGGGCGCCGGGGGCTCCCCGGTGCCCGACGACCGGGGAGCGAGGAGCGCGCGGGCCTCGGCTGCTGGTCGATCGGCGCGCTACGGCACGAGTACGGTGCGCTCGCCGGGCGCATCCGCCTGCATCCAGACGCGCTCGACCTCGGCCAAGGGTCGACGGTTGGCCGTGACGGCGATCGAGCCGGCGTTGATCGCGTCGACGAGCGACGGCAGCTCGGCCTGGTAGACAGCGGGGGACACCGCACCTTGCCCGCTGCCCTGCAGGCGGAAGTTGGCGGACCGCAGCGCGACCGAGGGCAGCTCGATCGTCGGGCCGGCCATGGCGCCGATCTGGATCCAATTCATCGAGCGGCTGCGGTCGGTCCGCTCGGTGAGAAGCGCCACGAAGGCGCCCTCGGCGGGCCCTCCCCACAGGTAGTCGATGACGATGTCGACCTCGGCCGCCTCCGAAGCGAGCGCATGCGCCGTCGCCTCGGTGTCGTCGGTCAGCTGGACCACGGCATCGGCACCCGCTGCGCCGAGGGCGCTGAGCCGGGTGCGGTCACGCCCCGCACCGACCACCCGTCCCGCCCCGAGGAGCTTGGCCACCTGGACGGCCATGGTGCCGGCATTGCCGGTGGCGCCGAGGATGAGCACGCTGTCGCCGGGCTCGATGGGCACCCGGCGCCGCAGCGCCACCCACGACGACATGGCGGGATTGAGAGCGGCCGCCACCGTGGCCACGTCAGCGCCGTCGGGCAGCTCGATGGCGCGCGAGGCGCGCACCACGGCTCTGTCCGCCATGGTCCCGAGCACGTCGTCGTCGGAGACGAAGTACAGCGCCTTTCCGTCCGAGCGGCGCCCGACGCCGTCGATGCCGGGGATCATGGGCAGCGTGCGGGTGCCCGTGTAGTGGGTCCCGGCCGCGCCGGATCGGACGCGCGGGTGCAGCCCGATGGCGAGCATGTCGACCAGGAACTCGTCGTCGTCCTTCGGTTGCGGGACGTCGAAACGTCGATAGTGCGGTGGCTCGTCGAATGACGAGACGACGGCGGCGTTCATCTGCTGCATGACACCACCAACGGTGCTCGCATCGGTCCATCATTTCATCCGGACCGGTCAGCTCGAGCCTCGTGGCGCCGTAGCGCGTTGGGTCAGGCGTCGCGGGTCATCATGCGCCAGGCACCGAGGACCGACCACACCACGAGCCACGCCACGATGACGCAGATGGCCACGGTGGTGGACTCCGGGATCAGCCCGGGGTTCCCCCCGCCACCCCCCGGCCCTCCGCCTCCACCACCGAGCACAGGGAGCCCGCCGGGGGCCAGGTGGGCCGTGGCCAAGCCGACCACGGCCCGTTGGAGGTTGATGAGGTGCGGGATCCTGGCCCGGGAAAGGATGGGGGTGAGCACGACCTCGAGGACGATCATGATGATCACCGTCACCGTGCGCTGTCCGATCAGGGACCCGAGACCGAGCCCCACCAGGAACCCGATGGCCGCTTCCAGCTCGAGCCACAGCCCGCTCTTGATCATGAGCGAGTACGACGGGTACAGGAACTGCCGGGCGTAGTCGGCGTAGTTCCCCGAGGCGATGAGGCGGGCGACCGATCTGATCTGGGCGGCGGTGGGTTGGGGTTGGTTCTGGGGCGCCGGCGACTGCTGGAACCCCGGACCGCCGTTGGGCCCGCACTGCACGGCGTTGAGGACCTCGGGAACGTCGGAGGTGCCGTTGCCCGGTCCTTGGATCTTGATGCCGAAGTTGCAGATGACCTGGTCGGCATGGCCCGCGGCCCAGCTCTCGAAGCCGGTGCGCGACAAGCCGACGGGCACGTTCACGCCGTTGAACTGCAATTGGGTGGGCGCCGCGAACACGCACACCACGCACACGATGGTGAACCCCACCGCCACCATCGACCAGATGATGGCCAGTCCGGCGGGGATGCGGGCCAGATACAGCGCCAGGCGAGAGCGGCCCGTCACCACCAGGTGGCGGAACATCCCGTCGGTGAGGTCCACCGAGCCCGCCGTGGCCCCGAGCGTGGCGGCGACGATGAAGCCGAAGACGTAGAGCACACCGGGCACGAAGGCGGTGTAGACGGAGTAGCCCCCGGCCGGCCCGTAGGTCTTGGACGCAAAGGCGTGCAGCAGCAGGCGGATGACGAGGAAGACGGTCGGGAGGCCGATCGTCACGAGCGCCAGGGTGATCATGAGGCCGCGCCGCTTGCGCAGCTCCAGGAGCCGCGTGGCGATCATCCCGAGCGTCGGGATCGGCGATCCGCGGCGGTCGGGGCGTGCGTCACCGGGCGGGGTGGGAGGTGGTGCGGCGCCCACGGTTGCGTTCGGGACCGTCGTCATTGCGCCTCCAGTCTGCTCGTGACCTCGAGGAACCACGATTCGAGCGACGCCCGCACCTCCTGGAGGCGGTACAGCGCTATGCCCCCGCTCACGAGGAGCCGGGCGATCTCGGCGATGACGTCGCGCTGGGTACCCGCCGGCAGGGTGACCGCCAGCCCGTTCGGCTCCATCCGGACCTGCGCCCCGAAGGCCGTGCCCTGGAGCAGCGTCAGGGCCCGGTCGGGCTCGGTGCACTCGACCTCGACCACGAGCGCCGTACCGGCCAGCAGCTCGGTGATCGGGCCCTGTCGGATGACGCTGCCTCTGTCCACGATGGCGACCGCGTCGCAGGTGCGCTGCACTTCGTCGAGGAGGTGCGAGGACAGCACCACGGTGCGGCCCTCGGCCACGAGCGACAGGATCATCTCGCGCATGTCCTGCATGCCGGCGGGGTCGAGCCCGTTCATGGGTTCGTCGAGGATGAGCAGCTGGGGATCCCCGATGAGGCAGGCGGCGACGCCGAGACGCTGGCGCATGCCCATGGAGTACTTGGCCACCCGGTCGTCGGCGCGATGGGCGAGGCCGACCCGCTCGAGCGACGGCCCCACCCGTCCCCGGGCGGCGCGCTCGCGGGCGCTCGCCAGCAGCTCGAGGTTCTGCCGTCCGGTCAGATGGGCGTGGAAGCGGGGTTCGTCCACGATGGCGCCGACCCGGGCGAGCGCAACGTCGCGGTGCTTGGGCACCTCGTGGCCGAGCAGAGACATGGTGCCGGCGTCGGCGCGGGTGAGCCCCAGGAGCACCCGGATGAGGGTGGTCTTGCCGGCACCGTTCGGACCGAGGTAGCCGAAGGCGCATCCTCTGGGAACGAGGAGCTCCACCCCGTTCACCGCCACGTTGTCCCCGAAGCGCTTGGTGAGCCCGTGGGTCTCGACCGCCCATTTGCTCTCGGCGGCGCGCGCCCCGGCGGGGGCGGGCATGGTGGCGACGGTCATCCCACGCTCCTTCTCACTCGGTCTCACCCGTCGATCTCCCGTTCTTGGGGGGAACGGCGGGTCCTGGCGGGTCCCAGCGGGCGTCCGGCGGGGAGATCTCCCCGGCCTGCCTTGCAGCGCAAGCTAGCAGACGGTATCTTGTCGTGCATGGGATATGCGGAGGGGCGGCGGAGCCAGCTGCTGCGGGGCGTCCTCGACCTGTGCCTCCTGGCGGTCATGGGGGAGGGGCCGGCCTACGGCTACGAGATGACGAAGCGCCTCCGGGCCCGGGGCCTCTCCATCGTCGGCGAGGGATCGATCTACCCGTTGCTCGGCCGCCTGGAACGCGACGGCCTGGTGGAGACCCACCGCGCCGCCAGCAACGGGGGGCCACCGCGCAAGTACTACAGCCTGTCGATCGCGGGGGAGCGTGCCCTCGCGGCGGGTGTGGGGGAGTGGCAGGTGACACGCGACGCCGTCGACGGCGCCCTCGGTCTGGTCAGAACGGAGGTGGCGCAGTGAACGAATTCGTCGACGAGTGCCGGCGGGAGTGGCGCCGGATCGGTGTCCCCGATCCGGTGGCCAACGAGATGGCCGCCGATCTCACCGCCGACCTCGAGGAGGCGGCGTCCGAGGGTGCGTCACCCGAGGACGTGCTCGGCAACAGCGCCTTCGACCCCCGCCGCTTCGCCGCCGCGTGGGCGGCCGCACGTGGTGTGACCAACCCCCCACCGCTCGACCACCGCACCCCGTGGCGTCCCCCGTGGGCGATGGCCCTGAGTGCGGTCCTCGTCGTGCTCATCGTGTTCGCCGGTCTGGCGCTTCTCGTCGGGTCGGGTGCGCAGTCCATCAGCGTGGCCACCCGCAGGATCGTGGCCGGCCCAGGGCCGCTCCGGCTCTTCGGGCCCGGATCGCCCCGGCTCGGCCCCGGGCGCTTCGCCTTCCCGGTCGTGCAGGATGCCGTGCATCCGCTGGCCTTCTTGGTGCTCGTCTTCGCCGTAGTGGGCCTGGCCGTGCTCGCCGTCGTGTACTGGTGGCCGGGGTCGCCGCTCCGCCGCTTCGGGCGACGGCCCGACCGGCGTACGCCGAGCTGGAACTGACCGCCTGACGAGCGGCCCGTCGCCGGGACGGTGTCAGCCGGTGCGGTGGCGGATGCGCCGTCCCGAGAAGGTCGGGGCGGAGATGGCCACCCAGTGGCGTCGCTCGCCGGCGGCCCAAGGGGTGAGGTGCTGGGCCTGCACTCGCTCGGACCATTCGTCGATGGCACCGGTGATGTCGCGGCCCACCCCGGTCACGAGCACGCTCCACCCCTCGTGGGCCGTGGCGTCCACCTCGTCGATCTCGAGGGCCACGCGCCCCAGGTTGGCGGCGTCGAGCTTCGTCCCCGGGTCGCTGCGGAACGCCACAGTGGTGTCCTGGACCACGTAATTGACGGGCACGGCCATGGGTTGTCCGTCGTCGACGAACACGATCCGCCCCACCGAGCGCCCGCGCAGGAGGTCGAGGCACTCCTCTTCGGTCAGTACGTCCAGGTGACCTGTGCCGCCTGGGGCGGGCGCGTCGCTCACGTCGGGCCTCCTCGTTTTCGAGCACCCAACGTAGTGCCTTCGGTCCCGAGGACCCACCGGCGCAACCGCCCTGGCTCGTCAGACGTTGCACACGGGGCGATAACCAAAGTATTTTCATAGAAATACTAGCCATTACTCGGGAGACGCACGTTGGACGTGCCGGCCAAGGTTGACTACGGGATTCGTGCCCTCCTCGTGATGACGGCCACCGGCCGTCCCATGACGGCGCAGGCTCTGGCGGCCGACCAGGACATCCCCGCCGGGTTCCTCGGCTCGATCCTGAACGACCTTCGGCGCGCCGGGATCATCATGAGTCAGCGCGGTCGCCAGGGCGGCTACGTGCTGGCCCGGCCGGCGGACACCATCTCACTGGCGTCGGTGATGCGGGTGCTCGACGGGCCGCTCGCACAGGTGCGGGGCCAGAGCCCCGACGTGACCCAATACGGCGGCGCGGCCATACACCTGCGGGCCGTGTGGATCGCCGTGCGCGCCAATCTCGGCATGATCCTCGAGACCCTCACCCTGGTGGACGTCGTGCTCGGGCGGGTGCCCACGCTCGATTACGGCGAGCCGGCGTGGCCGGAGCTGCAACCGCTGTCCCAGGGACGGCTCAGCGTGGCGCCCTCGTCGGGCGCTGAGATCGGGCTACCCCCACACCCAGAATGACGAGGGCCAGCACCGGGACGAGGGCGGTGGCCGGGAATTCAGGAAGCTGTGCCCTCGGCTGCGCCCCGGCGAATGCGGTCGGGGGGCCTTGCTCCTGACCGGTGCGTCCCAGTCCCGGAGCGAGCTGGTCTTCGTCGCCCGAGACCGCAGTGCCGTGGCCGGCGGGGGGGATCGATGTCGGCGCCGTGCCGCCTCCGGCGGACAACGCCGGCTGGAGGTGGGCGCCCGGCGGTGCCGTCGAGGCCCGGCCCCCGAGCAATGCCCACCCTCCGAGACCGGCGCACGCGCAGATCGCACACAACCCCAGCACGATCCACCGTCCGTGCCGCCGGCGCAGCACGGCGAGGACGGGGTTCGTGCTGGGAGCGATCGTCATCGATCGGAGTGGGGCGCAGGTGCCTGGGTCGATACCACCGCAAGCAGCTCCTCGATCTCCCTGGCGATGGCGTCAGCCTCGTCGGCGAGATGGATTCCGGACGCCGGGGCCCGACCGGCGTCGTTCGGAGGGTCGAGCGCACGTGACACGGGCGCCGGAGCAGAAGATCGACGGGGGGGAGGGGGAACGACGGGGGCACCGTGGTTCTGCGTCGGCACAGCGTCGTAGCGCTCGCCCGAACCGTCCCGGACGAGCGGCATGGGCTCACCCCGGAAGAACCGCCTGAGCTCGGCGTGCCCGAAGGGGTCGGGCCGCCAGTCCGCCAGGGCATAGAACGGCCTCGGGGTCTGCGTCGCCACGGTGCGCGACGTGGCGACATCGGTGGTGCCGACCGCCGTGTCCGGCGCATGCAGGACGGTTCGTGCGAACACGCCGGTGGCCTCGATCCCGGGGTGCGCCCATGACGTCGTGGACCTGTCGCCGGCCCCCACGACCGGTGCGTGTCTGCCCCGCGTGCGGGTGGGGGAGGACGTCCAGTGGCGGACCCGTGCCCGTGCGGGGACTCGCAGGGCGATGGCCCGGTCGAGCGGCGACGGCCGCCGCACAGCGGAGCCTTTCGAGAGCCGTGGCGCCAGCAGCGTGAGGATGAGCCCGGTGACCACCGCCAAGGCCAGTCCGAGGACCAGCAGCAGCCATGGCGCGATCTGGGCGACGGTGCCGGTGAGCGGGCTACGGGCACTGGCCACCAGCGTCCAGGTGTCGTCACCCACCGGGACGGCCACGCTCGCCACAGGTCCGCCCCACGACAGCTGCCGGTCGTTGGCGGCCACCAGGTCGCTCCGGCTCGTCAGGGACGACCCGTACAGCGCCATGCGCAGCCCGGAGTACGTCGGGCCGCTCGGGAGCACGGTGGCCTCGAACGGGTCGACGGTGAACTGGAGGATGATGGCCTCGCCGTCGGGTACCTGGGGCGGGCCCAGGACGAAGGTGGCTTCCGTGTCGAGGCCCTGGCGCACGACGGGTCCCGCCGACACCGAAGCACCGGCGGGACGCAACGCAGAGTATGGCGTCCCGCCCAGGATCTGACCGGGACGGAATGTTCCTGTTCCGGCCACGACGACGTCGTCGTTCAGCTCCTGATGCACCAACGCCACCGTCACGGGCGCGTGCACCACCTGCCCGGCCTCGGTGGCGAAGGCCCCGGGAGCGTCACCCGACGCCGTGACCCCGGTGGCGAGGGTTCCCAGGCTCGACAGCACTGTGGCCAGGGAGGACGACTCGACACTGCCGGCCTGCGAGGTCGCCGCCTGCAACAGGGCGTCCTCGTGGCGGTTGACCGACGCCGTGGCGAGGAAGAAGCACACCACGGCGACCAGAGCGATGGCGACGGCCACCAGCACCGCCGCGGGTGGGGCACCCCCGGCGCCGGCGCCCGGCCACCACGGCCTCAGCCAGTGTCGCCTGTGCACCGAGCCTCCTCGCGGATCATCCGGGAGGCAGCCAGGTCGGCCACCGTGAAGGCGTCCAGCGTGCCTTGCACGTACTCGTCGAGAGCCTGCCAGAAACCCGCCACGAGCTCCGCCGGCTCATCACGGGCGACGTTCGCCGACGTGCTCGTCGCTGCGCCGGGCACATCGGCGGTGCCGACCCGGCTGGCTGCGGCGATGACGGCTCGCACCGGGATCGTGGCGGGCGGTCGGGCGAGGCGGAACCCGCCGTGCCACCCCGGACGGGAGTCCACGATGCCTGCAGCCCGGAGCGACCACAGCACCGCGCTCAGCACCTTGAGGCTCATGTCGTAGTGGTCGGCCACCGCCTTGGCCGACAGGAAGGCGTCCTCGTTCCGGGCAAGGAGCAGGACGGACTTGAGGGCGTAGTCGACCCGCTGGGTGACGCGCAGGGGCGCCGTGACCTGGAGATTCGCCACCTTAGGCCCTCCGGACGGCAGCGGTGCGTCGCATCGGCCATATCATACTAAATCTACAAAATTAGTAGTAATAGACGGCGGTGACGGCCCATCACTGCGCAGGCCCACCCCCCGTGGGGCTCCCGGGAGGCGGGTCGCATCCACCCTCCCCGGCGCGGGTGAACTCCCCCCACTCGAAGAAGGTCTTGAAGCCCGGTGGTCACGTCGGGTTACCATGCCGTCACAATTCAAACACAACTAAACACATCGGAAAGATGGGAATCAGGCTACGGTGGCCCCGGGTCGCCGGAAGGGAGCGGAGGATGAGGGCAGCAACGGGATGGAGGGGCGCCCGTTTGGCCGCCGTGGTGGCGGTGACGTCCGGCACGCTCGGCCTGGCGGGCCTGATCGTGACGACGGGATCGGCCCAAGCCGACCCGGCGTCGACCACCGCCTTCGTGGGCGTCGGGGCCGACGTGACTCAGGACCTCTTCGCCGCCTACACCGGGGCGTCGCCGGCGCCGGGCTACTCCTCGGCCACGACGACCTTCTACACGCCGCTGCACTCCAGCGCCGCCACCAACAACTACACCATCGCCTCCTTCGACGCATCGCCCTTCGGTGGGACCACCACCAGCCCGGGCTGCATCACCACCAAGACCGGTGGTCCGTCCTTCGACCGGCCGAGCAGCACGACGGCGGGGGTCGCCGCCCTCCTGGACTCGGTGACCAACACGGGATGGGAGAACAGCTCGGGGTCGTGCACCAACGCCTCGGTGAGCGTGACGGGGCAGATCGACTTCGCCCGCGCCGCCCGTGGTCCCAAGGGAAGCGGCACCACCCTGACGTGGATCCCCTACGCCCGTGACGGGTTGGGCATCCTCTACTACGACCACGGGGACGGCAACCTCGCCAGCCTGACCACGGCCGAGCTCGCCAACCTGTACTCGCAGCCGACCGGTCAGGCCACCATCAACGGCGACACGGTGGACGCCTGCTTGCCCATCAGCGGGTCGACGCCGCGGTCGAACCTGGAGGCCGCCATCGGCGTCAGCGATGCCACCGCCCAGACCGCCGCCGCCGCCGTGGGGTGCGCCAACATCACACAGAACAGCGGCAACGCCTTCTGGACCTTCGCCTCGGGCCTGGCTGGCTCCCCCAACCAAGTCGACGCCGTGATCCCCATCTCGGCGGGGAGCTGGGAGTCCCAGGCCAACGGGGTGGCGGTCGACCGCTCCGCCAGCGCCCGGACCAACGGCGTGGACCTGGCGTCGATCACCGACGGCTCGTCTGTTCTGGGCCAGCCCTACACCGGGACGGCGCCCAGCGAGGCACCCAACACGACCTATTACCAGAGTACCAAGTATGGCTACAACCTCTACACGGTCGTGCCGACCAGCGACGTGAGTGGCTTCTTCGTCAACGCCGCCATCGAGAGCCTGTTCTCGGGATCCTCCTCGGCCATCTGCTCGAGCGCCGCCCAGACCACGGCCCACACCTTCGGGTTCGACAGCCTGACGGCAGGAGAAGGGACCTGTGGATCGATCACCACGGAAGGCAACACCTGAGCCCCGGCCGGCGCACCGACCGAATCGCACATTCGCAATGAGAACTGAAAGGACTTCGATGACGAGATCCAGGCTCCGGAGGATGGTCACTGGAGCGGCATTGGCGGGGGCGGCCGTCGCCCTCGGGGCCGCACCGGCGTACGCCTCCACCCTGAACGGCACCGCCACCATCACCGACCCCTCGCTCAACCCCATCTCCTCGGGCGGGTCGACGACCCAGTTCTCGGTGGCGCTGCCGGCCAACGCGGCCTGCACAGGGGACACCGCCACCGGTGGGTACCACGTCTACAGCTACCTCGTCCCCTCGGGCACAGCCATCACCGGCATCACCTTCACCAGCCACCCCTCCGAGGGCCTCGGCTTGGTGAACGACACCGGCGTCTACTACGGCCCGGCCAACACGGCCATCAACACCGGACAGATCATCTCCATCCCCACCAACTTCGAGTGGGCTCCGCTGCTGAGCGATGGACTGTCGTTGTCGCAGCTGCTCTACACGGGTGGGACGAGCGGTGTGTGGGAGGCCGGCCTCGCCTGCGCCAACAGCTCGGGCGTGCTCACCGACTACTGGAACGTCGAGGTGACCTTCACCTCCAGCCAGACGGACGGCAACGGCTTCGTGTGGAGCGTCGGGCCTCCGGCGTCCACGCCCGAGGTCCCCGTGGCGGCGGCGCTGCCCGCGGCCGGGCTCGTCATCTTCGGCGGCAGCTTCTGGCTGTCGCGTCGTCGGTCGGCGCGAAAGGTCGCCGTTGCATCGCACACGACCGGGACCTGAACCGACTCGTCCCGCACGGGGACGGCACCGGTGGGCGGCGCTCGAAGGGGCGCCGCCCACCTCGTCGCGTTGGGGAGGGCGCGGCCATAGCGACGCCACGCGCCCTGGTCGGGGGCGGCGGTCAGGGGTCTTTTCCCTGGTCATACCCATTTCCGCCGGGCTCGTCGGGGCAGTGGCGGTGGTCGCGGGGTGGTTGGTGCTGAGCGCCCCGCCGGCGATGGCCGGGGTGGCGATCGGGGCAGCGGAGATCACGGTGCCGGGCCAGCCCGCTGCGCTTCGCGCCGGCGGTTCGGCCACGCCCTACGGGTTGGCGCTGCCGGCGGGGGCGCACTGTCCCGGTGACAGCGCCCACAAGGGGTACCACGTGTTCAGCTATCTGGTCCCCGACGGTGTGTCACCGCAGTCGGTGCGCTTCTCCGACATCCCCGACCGGGGACTGGGCTTTTTCTCCAACGGCGTGTACGTCGGCGCCATCAACACGGCGCAGTACACGGGCGCGATCATCGACCTCCCGACCGATCTCACGCTGTCGCGGCTGACCCCCACAACGCTCTTCGCTCACGGCTCACCGGCAACGTGGGAGGGTGGCATCGCCTGCGCCGACAGCCGGGGTGCGGTCACCAATTACTGGAACACCCAGATCGTCTTCACGGCGAGTGCCTCCGATCCCGGTGGTTTCCGCTGGTCGGTCGCGTCCCCCGTGCAGGTGACGTCGTCGGGCGGGCTCGGGCTGTGGGTGGCGATCGCGCTGATCGTGGTGGCGGCGGCGTTCTCGTTGATGGCCGTCAGGTTCCGGCGCAGCGCGCCGAACGGGGGGGACCATGGCGGGAACTGACCAACCGGTCCTGAACCCCGTCGTCCGGTGGCACCACTCGTCACGTGACGAGTGGAACGCCCTCGACGCCCGGACCCAGGCGACGGCCAAGGTGGCCGCCCTGGTGGCGTGCACCGTGGTGGCGTACCACTACTCGTTGGTGTCGCTGCTCCAGACGTTGGGCCTCGACACGCCGCTCGCCTACCTGGGGCTGGTCCCGCTCATCGCCGGCGGCCTGGCCTGGATCAACAGGGCGCCCCGGGTGACGGAGCCGCCCATCCACGACCGCCAGCTCGACTACATCATCGGCCTGCCGCTCGTGCTCATCTCCGTGCTGGGCGAGGCGGTTGTCCCCGGGCATCTGGGTGCGATGTTCTGGGTCGATCGCGTCGACCTGCTCACCTTGCCCTTCTTCGTGGCGGGGGCCACGGTGCTGCTGTTCGGGGTGCGCGTCGCCTGGCGCCAGAAGGTGGCGCTCGCCTACCTGTTCCTGGGGTGGCCCTGGCTCTACACCTCGGTGCTGCTCGGCACCCTGGGCGGGTTCACGTCTCTGACCGTCCGAGGGCTCTGCGCCGCCTTGGACGTGTTCCACGTGGCCTCGCCGGTGTCGGGCGGCACGGGGTTGTTCGATGTCGTGCACGATGGGCACACCATCCTCATCAGCGTCGTCACCGCCTGTTCGGGCGTGGACGGCATGGTGGGCTTCCTCCTGATCGGCGCCGCCCTCACCGCCGTGGTGAGCGGGTCGTTGACCCGCAAGGCGCTGTGGCTGGGTGTGGGCCTCGCGCTGCTGTGGTGCCTCAACCTGGCCCGGTTGCTCCTCATCTGCTGGGTGGCGCGGGTGGCGGGCCCGCGGCTGGCGCTCGGGGCGCTTCACCCCGCGGCGGGACTGGTCATGTTCTGCCTCGGTGTAGGGCTCATGAGCGTGCTGCTGCGACCCTTCGGGCTGCGGCGCAGAGCGACGGTGGCCCCGGCCTCGTCGCCCGCCGGCACGTCGGCGTCGTCGCCTGTGTTCAGCACCGTGGTGATCCTTCTCCTCGCCACCGTGGTCCTGTCGGTGAGCGACAGCGGTCTTCGGGTCTTCGACCCCGTGGCCGGTGCCACCGGGGAGCCCAAGCTCGGCTCGTTCCTGGCCGACCCGGCCACGCCGGCGGGATGGACGGCGTCGTTCGTGACCGAGTACGACATGAACAAGCCGCTCTTCGGAGAGGACTCGCGCTGGTTCCGCTACACGCTGTCGGACACCGCGCCGCAGTCGAGCTCGCTGCACAGCAGGCTCCCGGTGACAGCGGACGTCATCGACGCCGGTGGTCTGAGCGGGTTCGAGGCCTACGGCGTCACGGCGTGCTACTCGTTCCATGGGTACGTCCTGCGCGATGTCGCCACCGTGGACCTCGGTGACGGCATCAAGGGCCAGGCCCTGTCGTACTCCGGTGGAGCCGCTTTGTCGCATCAGGACTGGTCGATCGTCTACTGGATCCTCCCGGTCGAGACGGGCGCGGGTACGCGGTACGAGCGGGTCATCCTCTACGTCCAGAACACCGCCGCCGCCAGCGTGTCGCTCGCGCCCGGGGTGCCCGGTGCGGCCCAACTCACCGCCACGCGCAAGGCGGCGGATCCCGAGCAGCGCCTGCTGCTCACCGACCAGACCTTTCTCGTGGCCTTCGCCCGGCAGGTGATCGCCGGGCAGGTCCACCAGCGCGACACCGGCGTGCTCGTCGACGCCATCACCACCCCGAACAGCACGGCCTCGGTGTGGGCGGCGTCACGGGCGCAAGACCAGGCCGGCCAGGCGCCGTCGGGCGGCAGCACCGCCAGCGCGGCGGGGTCGTCCTCGCCGGCAGCCGGCCCCGACGCCGGGTTCTGGCTGGCCTACGGGCAGCACCATGTAACCCCGGCGGCCACGTCGGGGGGGCGCTAGCGATGGCGAACCTCACCCTGGCGACCCGACCGGATGCGTCGCGTCCACCCACTCCCAGGGTGGTGCGCGTCGTGCCCGACAGAGGAGACCGGATCTTCCGGGCGGGGACGCGCGTCGCCGGAGTGGTCGTGGTGGGCGTCATCGGCGCCGTCGGTGTCTTCCTCGCCATCCTCGCCTACCCGGCCCTCTCCGTCGCCAAGTGGCACTTCCTCACCACCCAGGCGTGGGAGCCCGACATCCACCACTTCGGGATCGGCGGCGTGCTCCCCGACACCGTGCTCATCGCCCTGGTGGCGATCGTCGTCGCCATGCCTATCTCGCTGGGACTGGCGCTGTTCATCTCGGAGATCGCCCCCAAGCCGGTGCAGCGGGTCATGGTCACCATCGTCGACCTCATGGCGGCGGTGCCGAGCGTGGTCTACGCCTTGTGGGCGCTCGACTTCCTGCAGGGCCACGTGGTCGACGTCGCCCGGTGGTTGTCGACATGGCTCGGGTGGATCCCGTTCTTCAAGGTGAGCGCCGACAGCACGAATCCGCTGGCGTCACCGAGCTACTGGAGCGCGTCGACGTTCGTGGTGGGCCTGGCCGTCTCGCTCATGGTCATCCCCATCCAGTGCTCGGTGATGCGCGAGGCATTCTCGCAGGCCCCCCTGGGGGAGCGTGAGGCGGCCTATGCACTCGGGAGCAACCGCTGGGGCATGATCAGGTCCGTGGTGCTGCCCTTCGGCCGGGGCGGGATCATCGGCGGCACCATGCTCGGTCTGGGCCGGGCCTTGGGCGAGACCATCGTCGTCTACCTGATTATCTCGCCCGTCTTCACCATCAACTGGCACGTGCTCCAGTCGGGCGGCAACTCGATCTCCGCCCTCATCGCACTGCAGAATCCCGACGCCGACAGCTTCGGCCGTTCCGCGCTCATGGCCGCCGGCCTGGCCCTGTTCGTCATGACGCTCGGCATCAATTTCGTGGCCTCCGCCATCGTCGCCCGGTCACGTTCCGGCGCGCAGAGCGACGGATGACGATGGCTCTGCTCCAACTCCCTGACGGCGGGCGCCCGATCCCCGGCGCGCCTGCAGGGCCGCCGCGTGGAGGGCGCCC
>JBEKVE010000008.1:0-35113 GCA_049514335.1 Acidimicrobiales bacterium | reverse complement strand
TGCGACGCCGCCGCAATGATCGTCGTCGTCTCGATCGCCCTGGTTGCGGTGGCGTTCGGGCTGGTCTTCGACATCCGCCACTGGCTCGCCTCGAGGCGCGGTGCCTCGGCGGCCGGACACGCCCCCAACGTGGCGCCACCCCAGTTGCATCCGGCGCCCGGCAGGCACGATCCGACGCCACTGTTCACCGACACCCATGCTGCGCCGACCGTACCGAGCCCGTCACCGTCGCCGGCTCCCGCCGTCGATTCGCCCTCCCCGTTCGTCTCCAGCGCGCCCTCCGTGCCGCTCACGGTGTCGCCCCCGGTGGCACCGGCCGGGCTGCCCTCGGACGATGCGCCGCTCCTCGTGTGCCGGGGCGTGCACGTGGCGTACGACAAGGTCCGGGTGCTGTTCGGAGTCGACCTGGAGGTCCGCCGCGGTGAGATCGTCGCCCTACTGGGCACGAACGGAGCGGGGAAGTCGACCCTGTTGAAAGCGGTCTCGGGTCTGGTCGACCCGGTCGACGGGTCGATCGTCTTCGACGGTCGGGACATCACCCACATCGACCCCGTCGCCCGCGCCGGGCTCGGAATCGTGCAGGTCCCCGGCGGCAGAGCCGTGTTCCCCACCCTCACGGTCGCCGAGCACTTCAAAGCAGCGGCGTGGCTGTTCGCCAAGAGAGACGCCGCCGAGGTTCGGGCTCGCACGGCAAGGGTCCTGGAGCTGTTCCCACGCCTCGCAGAGCGGTGGCACCAGATGGCCGGAAACCTCTCCGGCGGCGAGCAACAACAACTCGGCTTGGGCATGGCGTTCGTGGCCAAACCCCGCCTGCTGATCATCGACGAGCTGTCGCTCGGTCTGGCCCCCGCGGTGGTCGAGCAGCTCCTGGACGTCGTGCGCGCCATCCACGCCGAAGGATGCCCCGTCCTCCTGGTCGAGCAGTCGGTCAACGTGGCGCTGACCATCGCACATCGCGCCTACTTCATGGAGAAAGGAGAGGTCAGGTTCGAGGGCGCGGCTCCGGAGCTCCTGGCACGGGGCGACCTGCTCCGGTCGGTGTTTCTCGAAGGGGCGCGCAGCAGCACGGCCTCCGGCAGCAGCGTCAGCACCTTGCCTGCCCAAGGGGACGGGGCCGGCTCGACGGAACCGAAGCAGGTGGTGCTCGCCACCCACGGCCTCACCAAGCGCTTCGGTGGCATCATCGCCGTCGACGACGTCACGCTGGACCTGCGCCGGGGCGAGACCCTCGGCCTGATCGGTCCCAACGGGGCCGGCAAGACGACCGTCATGGACCTCATCTCAGGGGCGCTCGCAGTCGACGGCGGCCGCATCGAGCTTGGTGGTGTCGACATCGGCACCTGGTCGGCCAACCGCCGGTCTGTGGCCGGCCTCGGGCGGTCCTTTCAGGACGCTCGCATCTTCCCCTCGCTGACCGTCTCGGAGAACGTCGCCCTGGGGCTCGAACGCCACATCGCGACGAGGGACCATCTGGCGGCGCTGCTCGATCTGCCCGTGATCCGGCAATCCGAGCGTCACGTCGCCGAGCAGGTGGACGAGCTCATCGAGCTGATGCACCTGCAGTCCTACCGGGACAAGTTCGCCTCCGAGCTCTCCACCGGGGTGCGACGAATCGTCGACCTGACCATGGCCGTCGCCCACAACCCGACGGTTCTCCTCCTCGACGAGCCGTCCTCCGGTGTGGCCCAGCGAGAGACAGAGGCACTGGGCCCCCTGTTGAAGGACATGCAGCGCGCCACACACTGTTCCATCGTCATCATCGAGCACGACATGCCGCTCATCAGCGTCGTGTCCGACGAAATCGTCGCTCTGGACCTCGGCCGGGTTGTGGCGCGCGGGACACCGTCCACCGTTCTGTCCGATCCGCGCGTGGTGGCCTCGTATCTCGGTAGCGACATCGGTGTCATCCAACGGTCGGGCGCCGTGTCGCCACCACAAGGACACGGAGACCGCGTCGACGAGGCGCGACGGGCATCGGTCGGTCAGGCCGTTCCCTGACAAGGGGTGGCCGGGCAGAAACCACGACCAGGCTCGATGCGCCGGTGACGGACGCTCCTCCACGCTGGTGCCGGGCGCGGTGATGCGACCGCAGGTGACCTCGGTGAGGTCGGCGAGGCAGCCCGTACACTGTCGAGATGTCCCCCGACCTCAGCGGGCCGGCGAGCCGTGCCAGCTCGGATGACGATGTCGACTTCCCGGTCAGCATCGAGGAGATCGAGGATGCCGTCGTCGATGGGGACAGCCCGATCGGCCCCAGGAGCGGGACGGCGATGTCGGCGCTCCGACACCGCACGTTCCGCATCGTGTTCTTCGGCTTCTTCGCCTCCAACATCGGCACCTGGATGCAGAACGTCGTCCTCGGCGCATACGCCTACGACGTCACCCATTCGAGCACGTTCGTCGGGGTCGTCATCTTCGCCCAGCTGGGCCCGACGTTGGTTTTCCCCATGCTCGGCGGCCTGTTGGCCGACAAGTTCGACCGCAAGAAGTTCCTTGTTCTGCTCTCTCTGGAGCAGCTGGTCTTCTCCGTAGCCTTGGCCTGGGTCGTCTGGACACCCACACCTTCGCGCCTGCTGTTGGTGATCATGGTCATCATGGTGGGGATCGGCAGTGCCATGTTCGGGCCTGCCTACTCTGCGGTGCTCCCCCTGCTGGTCGGTCGGGAGGACTTAGCCGGCGCCATCTCCCTGAACTCGGCCCAGATGAACGGATCGCGGGTGATCGGCCCCATCATCGGCGGGTTGCTCTTCCCGCTCATCGGCCCAGCATGGATCTTCGCCATCAATGCCGCAACGTATCTGTTCGTCGTGGGTGCCCTCTCAGCGGTTACGTTGCCGGTGCTGACCCCGGGGGTGGCGCACCTCGGGCGCTGGCGTGAGCTGTTCGCCGGCATCACGGTCGCCAGACAGGACCGGGTCGTCGGGAGGGCACTGGTCACGGTCTTCCTCTTCTCCTTGCTCGCCCTCGCGTTCATTGGCCAGATGCCCGTCGTCGCCGCTCACAATCTGGGCATCCGCCCCAATTCGGCCAGCTACGGGATCCTGTACGCATGCTTCGGGACAGGGGCTCTGATCGGCGCAATCTCCATCGGCACGGTCTTCACCCACGTCTCGAAGCCCGTCATCGTGCGCGTGTGCCTGGTCGGATACTGCGTGTCATTGACCGGCTTCGCGCTGACGAGGGCGGCTGTGGCGGCCTATCTCGTCGTAGCCATCGTGGGCGCCTTCTACTTCGCCTTCATCACCGCGCTCAACACGTCCATGCAGGCACGCCTCGATCACGCCGTGCGGGGCAGGGTCATGGCTCTGTGGATGATGGGGTTCGGGGGCACCGTCGGCGTGGGCAACCTCATCATCGGACCGGTCGTCTCGGCCGTGGGCATCACCGACGTGTTGCTCGTCGGCGCCGGCGTCGCTCTCCTGCTGGCCTGGTTCGCCGATGTGCGAGCGCCGCTGCGGTAAGGCATTCCAAGGTGGAGTCTGAGCCGGCTCGGGGTGTCCCGGGCCCCGAGGAGAGGGCCTGATGGACCGTCAGTCCTCAGGAAGCGCAGCAAAGTCACGCTTTGCCTTCTTGTACCATGCCATGCCCGAGATCGGGTGCCTCCACCTGCCCTTCATGTTGTTCAGGGCGTCCTTGTGGGCCTCGTCACCGCCTGCGACGACCTCTCGCAGGTGCTTGTCCTCCGCCTTGATGACCTCGTCGGCGTTCGATCCACGCAGCTGCAGGTCGCACGGGCCCCCGAGTTGCCTACACGTCATCGTCTTCATTCGGACTCACCTTCTCTTGCGTCGGGTACGGAGAACGCGCCGCAGGGTACACGCCCTGGTCGGCAGGACCCCGATGTCCGGAGTCACGCCACTATGACGCATCCCGGTCGGCAGATGTGACGGCGGGGACGGATCAAGAGCCCCCCGACGCCGCTACCCCCACTGGCCTGGCTGGTAGTCGCCGGCTGGTTGCCTGGTGATGACGTTGAGCCGGTTGTACACGTTGATCAGCGCGATGAGGGCCACGAGTGCCGATAACTGCTCCTCGTCGAAGTGCTTTTCGGCGTTCGCCCAGACTTCGTCTGTGACACCCGGCGCTGCGTCGGCGATCCGGGTGCCCTGCTCGGTGAGCTCGAGGGCGGCGCGCTCGGCCTCGGTGAAGACCGCCGCCTCCCGCCAGGCCGCCACCAGGTTGAGCCGGACCTGGGTCTCCCCGGCCTGCGCGGCGTCCTTGGTGTGCATGTCGGTGCAGAGGCCGCAGCCGTTGATCTGGCTGGCGCGGATCTTGACCAGCTCTTGTGTGGCGGCCGGCAGGGGTGACTGGGTGACGACCGCACCGGCCGCGTTGACGTGCTTGACGAACGTCATGACCAGGGGGCTGCTGTAGGGATTGAGACGCGCTTCCATGGTGATCTCCTTCTTCTCGTGGGTTTCACCTCATTGACCCGGCGACGGCCCCGTGTGTGACGGCCCTCATCTCCTCGGGGCGTGGCTCGTCGAACCGGTGCTCCTCCCGCCCTCAGCCAGCGCCGACCCCGGGGTACTCCCCACGGGGGTGCCGCCTCGATCACCGACAGCGCCGGCACGGGTCCGAGGAGACGGCGGTCGGGATCGGACGCAGGCCAACGGGTACGCTCCGGGTCGTGGGGCTTGTCACGCGGCCGCTCGACGCCGAGACCTGGGCCGACTTCGCCCGCTTGGTGGAGGACCACAACGGGGTGTGGGGTGGGTGCTGGTGCCTCGGCTTTCATGCGGACGGTGCGCCCAACGTGCACACCCCGCAGTGGCGGCGCGCACGCAAGCAGACACGGGTCCTGGAGGGCCGGGCCCATGCGGCCCTCGTCTACGACGGTGGGAACTGCGTGGGGTGGTGCCAATTCGGGCCGACCGACGAGCTGCCTCGGATCAAGAGTGAGAAGCAGTACCGTGCCGGCGTGCACCTCCTGCCCGACTGGCGCATCACGTGCTTCTTCGTCGGGCGCACCCACCGCCATCGCGGGGTGGCAGATGCGGCGCTCGCCGGGGCCCTTGTCGAGATGGCGCGGCTCGGCGGCGGCATCGTCGAGAGCTACCCGGAGGACACCGACGGGCGGAAGGTGTCCGGGTCGTTCCTTCACAACGCCACGGTTGCGATGTTCGAGCGCCACGGGTTCGAGCGTGACCGCCAGATCGGAAAGCACCGCTGGGTGGTGAGCCGACTCGTCTGAGAGTCGGGTCCGACAGGCGGACGGGCCTCACCGCCACCAATTGCTCAGATGGTTCTCCCCGTCGCCCGCAACGATCCGAGGCCGAGGCTGCCCGATGCCTTGGCGGCGGCCGTGGCCAGTGGGTTGGGCACGGGTGGACCGACCCTCGTCAGGGTGTTCCGGTCGATGTGGCTGAAGGGCTCCTGGCGTCCCGGGATCTCCAGGATCCCCTCCTCCTCGTAGGACCAGGTCCCGTCGCCGTGGGTCCAGACGTGGATCCGGTAGCTGAGGGTGCGGAACGCCTGGTCGAGAAAGGGGTTGGACAGGATGCCGTGGACCTCGGAGCCCACGGTGGCCGTGAGCTCGAACTCCGTGGCGTCGGGGCCCGCTGGACCCGACGCCAGCAGCACCTGCCCCCGGGGGATGCCGAGCGTGAAGGTGACCGCTTCGGCGGCGGGCTCGAAGAGCCAGTACCCCACCTGGTCGTGGAAGGTCTCGGTCTCGCCGGGCTTGGTGATGTGCGTGTGGTACCGCAGGCCGTAGAACAGCTGGGGTCCGTTGGTCTGGCGGTCGATCGGCTGCAGCTCGTAATGCTCCACGAACGTGTTCTGCTCGGTCCCCTCGGCGACGGGGTGCTGATCCGAGCCCTTTGTCCCCTCCCACGTGCCGGCCATCGGGCGGAGCGGTCCGAGGTTGGCCAGGGTGTCAGGGTCACCGGCGGGCTCGGTATAGATGTCCGGTCCGTACATGCTCATCGCACCCACCTCCCCCCGGCTCTGCGCCTGCCCGAACGACCACCGGGCAGGCTCCCTCCCGGCACGGACGCCTGAGGTGTCGACGGCGCACGAAATCCTATCGGGCCGATGAGATCCTCGACGGGGTCACCGGCGGGTGCCCCGCCTGCGGCAGGCGCGTTTCACGAACGCGGCGCGACGTCCAGTGACAGGGTCTGGGTCGTCGACTCCGGCTCCGGTGCGGTCGAGTCGGTGACTTCCACGGTGAACGTGTAGGAGCCACTCTCACGGGGCACACCGCTGACTGCCCCGGTCGCACGGTTCAGGTGCAGTCCACGGGGCAACGCACCTTGCTGGATCCGGTAGGTGTAGCGAGGTCTGCCCCCCTCGGCAACCACGAGATCGTGGTAGCCCTGACCTTGGGTGCCGCTCGTAAGGGCCGTCCCCAGAATCGCCAGGGGATATACGACGCGGGGCATCGTCGCGCTGCACACGACACCGCTCCCGCTCCTGGCCCACGCGTCGCACATCGTGCCGGACTGGGCCAGGCGGTCCGGGGCGATCGAGTGCATGATCTCCATCTGGGTCACGAGGTCTTCATAGGGCTGGTTCTCCACGTTCACGAGCCCGAAGTTGTTGTTCTCGCCGTCGGCAACCCGTCCCCCCTGTGGCTCGTCGACGTATTCGAACCACTCGTCGCCGACCACCCACGGCGCATTCTCGTACAAGGGCGCCATGTATTTCGCATAGGCGAGCGCGCGTTCGGCCTGGGTGGCGTAGACCGCGTAGACCCCGGGGACGGTGTCCGGGGTCTGGGGGGTCTCGCCGATGAAGGAGTACTCGGCCACCATGATCGGTATCCTGGCGTACTTCTCGAAGTTGGAGAAGTTCGCCGTCACCCGCAGGTATTGCGGCCACAGTGCGTGGATGCCGTCGGCGTACCCCGGCAGAAGCGCATAGTCGTCGATGCTGAACACGCTCACGTAGTGTCCGGCCGCCTCGAGCAATTGCGGCTGGATGTACTGGCCTTCCGCCTTGACGCCCAGGATCAGGTGGTGGGTGTCGTACATGCGGATAGCAGCCGAGGTGACCTGGAAGTAGCGCGTGGCGAGCGTGTAGAGGAACGCGTCGGGCCGCCCCTCGTACTGTTGCGCCACGGCGAGACCGGGGGACCCCGCGGGCAGCGCCAGATAGTCCTGCAGCTCGGTGTTCTCGTTGGAGATGGTGGGCCCCCAGGTCAACTCACTGTCGGTGTACCAGCCGATCAGGTCGGGGTCGTCGGCCAGGGGGGCGACCTGGGTGGCGGCCACCTCGTCGGCGTTGGTCACGAAGGAGGGCGCGAACCAGTCGTCCCCGCTGGCCATCGACAGCTGGACGGTGTACGGCATCTGCCCTGCGAACTCGCTGTCGTCGCTGAACGGGCCGAGACTGTTGAACCCCCACGATCTGAGCTGCGCCACGGTGGCCGACTCCCAGGCCGCGGTACTCGGGTATTGGCTGTGTATGGTCTCGCAGTATGGGCATTGGCCCGTCGACTGGTCGGTGTCCGGATCTGACGCCACATGATCGACGCCGGTCGAGAAGAACGGCTGGCCCGTCGGTGTGACGAAATACCAGTGACCGTGTTCGTGGACGGTGGTGAAGTAGCCGGTCGCCGGCAGGGCCCTCGAGCGGCCCATCGTGTGCCCGTGCAGGTCCACGGCTCCGGAGCGGGCGGGTGGTCCGGCCGCCTGGGCGCTCACCGCCGGGAGCAGGGCGATCGACGCCACGCCGAGGACGACGAGAAACCGGCCCCACGGGGCGCCGGCGCCGGACGCGCCGACGCTGCGCCGGGTGTGGTGCGACGTCGTGCGAGCGATCGACACCGCCGCCCCCCTTCCCGTCGGCCATCGCCGGCGCGTCAGGGCAGCGTATCGAATGTCCCCCGACCGTCGCCCCGCTGATCCGGACCAGGACGGGGCCTGTGGCGATCTCCTGACCGTCGGGTGCGCCGGTGCCCAACTGGGCCGGCCAGGAGGCATCATTGCCTCTGAGCAGGGCCTTTACCCCGGGTCTTGCCGGTACGGCGGTAGGCGCGACCGGCCGCCGCCGGGTCTGTGGCGGCACGCAGGGTGCACCCCCACCAGGTGGCCGGGCCGGCGCCGGGGAAAGCCGGTTCAGCCGCCCCTCTCATGTGCCGAGGTAACTGTGGTGCAAGGACCTGAAAGCAACGCGTCCGAGGACGGCCGGCTCGCACCCCACACCCCCGAGCGCCGGGACCTCGATCGATTGTTGCAGGTGCTCTGCGATCTCGACGGCTCCGACCTGCACATCAAGGGCGGGGCGCCGCACAGCGTCCGGGTGCACGGACAGCTGCGGACCCTCGACACCGAACCCCCCATCAGTTCAGAGGTGGCGCTGGCGCTGACCGAGTCCATCATGCCCTCCAACATCAGGACCTCGTTCTGGGAGAAGCACGAGGCTGACTTTGCCTACAGCGTCAACGGTGTGGGGCGCTTCCGCATCAACGCCTTCTACCAACGTGGCTCGGTCGCCCTGGCGATACGACGGGTGCGAACGAGCATGGCGAGCATCCAGGAGCTCGGTCTTCCCGATGTCGTCAGGCAGCTCGCCGAGGAGCAGCGCGGCCTGGTCGTCGTGACGGGCCCCAC
This sequence comes from Acidimicrobiales bacterium, assembly GCA_049514335.1. Taxonomy (GTDB): domain Bacteria; phylum Actinomycetota; class Acidimicrobiia; order Acidimicrobiales; family UBA8190; genus JBEKVE01. Next base: position 26,555 of record JBEKVE010000008.1, on the reverse strand, counting down.
AGGGTCCGGGAAGACGACGACCCTGGCAGCGATGATCAACCACATCAACGAGACGCGCGCCTGTCACATCGTGACGGTCGAGGACCCCATCGAGTGCCTCCACAGCGACAAGGTGGCCCGCATCGACCAGCGGGAGGTGGGATTCGACACGGACACCTTCAGCACCGCCATGCGTGTCGTCCTGCGCCAGGACCCCGACGTCATCCTGGTCGGTGAGATGCGGGACCCCGAGACGGTGTTCACCGCCCTGACCGCGGCCGAGACCGGACACCTGGTCTTCTCCACGCTGCACACCACGACGGCTCCCGAGACGATCAACCGCATCGTCGACTTCTTCCCCCCCCACCAACACCATCAGATCCGGCTCAGCCTGGCCGGTGCCCTCAAGGGAACCATCGGCCAGAGGCTCGTCGCCCGCTCGGACGGCAACGGAAGGGTGCCCGCCCTCGAGGTCATGGTCGTGAACGGCCGTGTCCAACAGGCGATCGCCGATCCTCAGATGACGTCGGAGATCAACCAGATCATGGCCGACGGCGAGTACTACGGCATGCAGACATTCGACCAGTCACTCGTCCAGCTGGTCGTGAGCGGGCAGCTCGACGCCCAGCACGCCATCAAGGCCGCTTCGAACCCCCACGACCTCAGGGTCATGCTCGAGCGCGCCGGCGCCATACGGACGGGCCGGGCATTCGTGCCCAGCGTCGCCACGTAGTCCGCCACCAGCTCGGCACCACCCGGCCGGGCGCCCGTCGCGCAGCGCGCCGCCGGCCGGATCTCAGTGCACCGGGGGCGGAATGCCCTGCGCGCTGGCTGACAGCGCCGGGTCCCAGTCACAGAGCGTGCAGGCCTGGGCCACCACCGAGCGGCCGAAGGCCACGGCACTGGCGTGGGGGTCCGAGGTGGTGATGACGTCGTCCCAGTCGAGGACGTACTCGCCCAGCCGGGCGTCCCACCGTGCCGGAGGCGCGAGGGGTCTCTCTCCGAACCCTTCGGGGGCGGGGGAAGCGAATCCGAAGAAGGCGGCGCGGGGGTAGCGGGCGTCACCCGGCCACCAACCGATCTCGATCTGCTGCGCATCACCCGAATTGCGCATGATGAAGTCGTCAGACGGGGGATCGGCGCTTCGGCCCGAGAAGAGGCTCACCGCCAGGTCGAAGGTTCCCCACCAGGCGTTGACCGGGCTCGACCGCCCCCGGTACGGGGCACGGATCTCGGTGAGAACCGCGGCGGCGCGCGTGGCGGCGGAGAAGTAGGTGGCGACCTGGGCGGGATCGTAGGTGCGGTGATCGCCGTCCATGTCGAGCCGGACGGTCCACGGAACCTCTTGGGGCGTCACGTTGATCTGGACCGGCCCGACGAGGTGCCCCAGCCCGGCGAGGACCTGCCGGGTCACCTCGCCGACCGACCGGTCCGGTGTCAACGGGACACGCAGGTTCCGGCCGTCGCTGTGCTCCACCACGACCTCGTGGGCGTGCAGATCGAGGGCGACGACGAGCGCACCCGACCCATCTGGTGCCGGGAGGGGTGCGGTCTCCCACCCGCGGGCCGTGAGACGGAGCGCGCCATGCTGGAGCTGCGGCTCCGGTGGCGCCAACCGCACGGCCAGCTTGCCGAGCAGCTGGGTGTGGGCGTGCAGGGTGTCGCAGGTGGCCTGCCAGTCACCGTAGGGAACCGGTGCCCACCCGGGACCCCCGGCCCCGTCGAACGCCTGGGGCCCGCCGGTGCCGCTCACCATGGCCGGCCCTCCGGCGGACCGCCATGATCGGCCCATCGCTTGATCGTTCCCATGCGGCACCTTCTCGGGTTGTCCAGAGCGCATCATGCCGCAACGACGGCGGCGCAGGAAGGCCTGAGACGGTTCGGACGGGCGCCGCTATCGGTCGGGGCCGTGTCAGCCGATCGGCACGGCGTGCCAGCTGGTGCCGGCATCGACCGTCATGAGGAGCTGACTGGTGACGTTGGTGGGCGGTCCCGGCACGCCGTGGACGACAGCGCCCACGGTGGGCGTGGCGAAGCCCAGATCGGCGAATCCGATTCCCCCGTCGTCGTATGTGGCGGCGGTCGACCAGGTGCTCCCGCCGTCGGACGAGCGAAAGAGCCAGCTCGCCCCCGACGACGCGGCCAGGAGGAGGGTCCCCGACGACGTCGCGGCGAGCACGCCCCCCGCCCCTGGCGCCGGAGCGTCGCCCACCACCGTGGATCGTCCGTCCTGCGTCCGCACGATCGTCTTGTCCGAGCTCCCCGCCGCGCCAGGTCCGACGCACAATGCGTAGAGAGACGACGTGTCGGGGGCCACCATCGAGCCGAGATCGGAGGACGGCACCGAGGCACACGGATCGGGAAACGCGTTCCAGCCGTTGGGATCAGCGATGTTCGCCGTGGCGAATATCGTGGCCGGCGCGTGCAGCGCCCCCGACAGGACGACGAACGCGTCCGGGGCGTGCAATGCCAGTGCGGAGAAGGTGTCACTGCTCGATTCGGTCGGCTGGCCGGTGAGCACGGTCACGAACGGCCCGCCCGTCGCCGGAGCCTGCTCGAGGACGAGGGGACCCGTGCACTCCTCGACGCCACGGCACGGGGAGACCAACGCATCGACATATCCCCCCGAGGGCTCGAGTGCCACCACGGAGCCCGACAGCGCGATCTGGGCCCAGGACCGGCCTCCGTCGTGGGTGGCGAAGAGTGCGGGTCCGAACATCCACCCGTCGAGGTCACTGGCGAAGCGCACCTCGCTCACCCCGGCTGTGCCCGACGCCACCGAGACGCCGTTCGGTGCGTAGCCGGCGCCGGGCGTGGCGAGCGAGACCCAGTGCGAGCCACCGTCGGTGCTGCGGGCCAGCGCCACGCACCGACCCGCCGGGCACGAGGCGTCCACGCCGATCACGAACGCCGTCGTCGCCGAGACGAGGCTCACCGAGCCCGGCTCGAACCCGGCCGGCACCGGGCCCCCGGTGGGGGGGCCGGGCCGGGGTGCCAGGGTGGTGGACGGGCCCGAAGGCACGGACGGGCCTGATCCCCCCGATGTCGTCGGCCCCGTGGCGGCGCTGCTCGTGGTCGGTGTGGTGTGCGTGGTCGGCGCTGCACACGACGCGCCGGCCACCGCCAGGCAGCACGTCCCCCCAACGACGACAAAGCGCCGGCGCATCCTCACGGTCGGCTGGTGCGGTGGCTGCTCAATCTCCGTCGGCTGCCTTGAGTGCAGCGCCCACGGTTGCGTCCACCGTCCACAGCTCAGGTGCCATGTGGTGCTCGGAGGTCCAGGAGACGGTGAGGGGGTGGCTCCCCGCTCGATCGAGCAGATCGGCCCCCACCCGGTCATGCGTCAGGTAGAGGCCGATCCTGGCCCGCCACGAGCGCCGCCCGTTCAGGTCGCCGGCCCAGCGCAGCAGGCGGGTCCGGCCCACCACGACGGCGATGAACGTCACGCCGGCCCGCATGAAGGTCCCGAGCGATGACTCGACCTTGCCACTGTCATGGAGGAGCGCGGCGGCGACGACCTCGCGTGGCGCCGGGGCGGGCTGAAGCAGTCGGATGGCGTCGCGGGCCACGCCCACGGCATGACGGCGGTCGGGGCCAGACATTCTGCGCCACACCGTCCGCTCGCCGTTCAGCAGGTGCGACTGGGCCCATTCCTCGTCGGCCGGTGCGGGCCCTACGGGTGAGAGCGCGCCGAAGAACCGCTTCGCCAGATGATGCCAGGAGCCGAAGCCACCGTTCGCGCCCACGCACCAAGGTTAGTGCCGCCGGTCCCCCATGGTCCGCAATCCCGGCTCCGGTTCGTGCTGCCATAGACTGTCGGGTCTCCCGGACACGGGAGGCGTGCTGGCGCACCGGACCACCAGAGGGAGATGCGCGGACATGGAGCATTTTCTCCAGACGTGGGGCTATCTGGCGGTCTTCGTCCTGGCCTTCGTGTCGTCGATGGGTCTCCCCGTGGGCTCGGAGCTCGTGGTCATCTACGGCGGGGTGTTGGCCAGTGGCAAGATCGCCCACGAGCCCCATCACTTGAACCTCGTCGTGGTCATCGTGCTCGCCAGCGCGGCCGAAGTCATCGGATCGTTGGCGGGCTACCTCATCGGGCGCTACGGCGGAAGGGCCCTCGTCGACCGGTTCGGCAAGTACGTGCTGCTCACGCACAGGGATCTCGACCGGGCCGATGCCTGGTTCGCGAGACACGGTGAACCGCTCGTGCTGTTCGGCCGCTTCGTCCCTCTGTTGCGATCGTTCGTCTCCATCGCCGGCGGGCTCGGGGAGATGGCCCTCGGGAAATTCCTCACCTTTACCGTGATCGGCTGCGTGATCTGGTGTACCGCGCTCGCCTCGACGGGTTATGCCCTCGGCGCCAGCTACAACCACGTCCTGAAGTCCTTCAGTGACGCGGGCTACGTCCTGGCCGCGGTGGCGGTCATCGTGGTGGTGGCGCTCTTCGTCCACCGACTGCGCGTGGTCCGCCAGGAGCGGCACCACACCTGAGGCGCCGCCCCAGTCAGACGGTGCTCACCGGATCGTGCCGGCGCCCGGGATGAGGGGGAGATCGAGCGCGGTGACCCAGCCCGGTGGCAGATCGTTCACGGCCGGCACGGCGTTGAGCGCTCGGAGCCCCGTGGCCAGACAGCCGGCCGCAGCCGCGTCGCGTCCGCTGCCGTCGGTGAACCGGAACGCCGTCTCCTGAGTGATGGACGGCGAGCCGTCGATCTCGACCCGGTAGACGTCGTCCTGCGTGCCCCGGGGCCACGAGGGGGCGGCGTCGGCGCCCACCCGGTTGATGTGCTCGAGGCCGATCCGGGTCTTGTCGCGCACGATGCCGTTGACGGTGAAGCGGATGGCAGCCACGTTCCCGGGCTCGATGGTGCCCTTGGCCGTCTTGACGGGCTGCTCCGTGACCCACTTCTCCCACGTGGTCGTGATGCGGTCCAGCTCGATCCCCACGGCGTGGGCGATCATCGGCACGGTGGCGCCCCAGGACATGACGAGGATGTCCGTGTGCTCGAGCAGGGGGACGAACTCCGGCGATCGGCCGATGCCCATCTCGTCTTCGTAGTCGCCCTCGTAGTTGATGTAGTCGAGGATCTCGAGCGCCTTTACGCTGCGAACCTCACCGCACAGCCCCATGAGCGTCATGGGGAAGAGGTCGTTGGCGAATCCGGGGTCGATCCCGGTGGTGAAGCAGGAAGCGCCGCCCTCCGAGCAGGCCTCGGTGATGGGATCGATCCACGAGGGCGGATTCTGCGCCATGGCGGGCCAGACCCACGGGGTCATCGCCGTCGAGCACACATCGATCCCGGCGCGCAGGAACGCTCCCATGAGGGCGATGTTGTCAGCGGCGTGCGCAGCCGTCGGACCGTAGTGCACGAGCGCATCGGGTCGGAGCGCGATGAGAGCATCCACGTCATCGGTGGCGGTGACACCCACCGGGCCGATCCCGCAGATCTCACCGGCGTCGCGCCCCACCTTGTCCGGTGCGCTCACACCCACTCCGACGAGCTCGAAGTTCGGGTGCCGGATGATCTCCGGGATCACCATGCGACCCACGAAGCCCGTCCCCCACACGACGACCCGCTTCGGCGCGGCGCTCATCGGTACAGCTCGCCCGCGTTGACGAGCAGGTACTGACCGGTGACCGCCTTGGCGTGGTCAGAGGCGAAGAAGGCCGCCACGTCGGCGACCTCACCGTCCTCGGTCATGCGCCGGAGCGCGCTGTTGGCCACCAGGTCGTGCAGGACCTCGTCCTCCGTCCGACCCTGCTGCCGGGCCGTGCCCGACACGTAGAGCTGGACGTTCGGGCCCCACATCCAGGAGGGGATCACCATGTTGCACCGGATGTTGTCCGGCCCGAGCTCGTCGGCGAGGTAGTAGATCGTGGTCAAGAGGGCGCTCTTGGACGCCGCGTAGCCCGCTTGCGGCATGGCCGGCTTGAACATCGACTGCGAGCCGATGAAGACGACCGATCCGCCACCCCCCTTCTTCATGGCGTCGGCGACGGGGCGTAGGACGGTCAAGGCGCCGAGGACGTTGGTGTCGAATGCCGCCCGCCAGTCGTCCATCCGTAGATCGTGCAGACCTCCCCAGGCGTGTTCGAACGCTGCCACCTGGATGAGTGCGTCGATCGAGCCGAACCGCTCGTCGGCCAGCGCCACCAGGGCTGCGCAGGCATCCGGATCCTTGATGTCTGTCGCCAGATGGGCCGATCGGGCGCCGCTCGGGTCGAGCTCGGCCGCCGCACCGGCCAACTCGTCCTTGCGCCGAGCCGCCATGACCACGTTGGCCCCCTCCCGGAGCGCCGCAGCGGCACACTCCCTACCGAGGCCGACACCCACGCCGGTCACGAGCACTGTCTTTCCGTCGAGAAGCATGGCCCTTCTTCTATCTGTTCCACGCTCCGCCCGCACCTCCGGGCTCCGGTCGAGCCCGGCCTTCCCCGTCGGAGCGGTTCAGCCGAGGCGATCTCGCGTCCGCCGAGGCGACGGGCGGCCACCGACGGGAACCGGCAATCAGGGCAGGTCGACGCAGATTTCCCCTTCGGAGTCGTAGACCATCACCCGCAGGACGTCGTAGCTCTTTCGCGACGGCGTCGTCCCCGTCACCCGGTGAACCTCGTCGCGGAACTCCTCGGACACCGCCTCGGAGTCCTCCAGTCCCGACGCCCAGAACGAGAGCCCCACCACCTCGGCACGCGGGCCGCTCTCGGATTTGAGGGCGACGAACCCGAGGAAGTGCGGCAGGGCCGCGAACCGGGGCAGCACCTGCTCGTCGATGGTCGTGACGATGTCGGGAATGGCGTCAGCCTCGGCGAAGAAGGCGACCTCCCGGCTTTTGGCAATGCGCATGTCAACCGCCCCCTGATCTGGCCCCCGCCCGGGTGCCGTCGGTGCCTGCCGGTGGTGAGCAGCCCGGCACGACCAAGGGTAGGCGCGACGGGATCCCCGGGGACGCGGGCGGAGGCGGGCGGAGGCGGCACACTTCCCGGCCGTCGTCATCCGCTCCTGCCGGCGGTGACGAAGACCGGTGACGGCAAACAGGAGGTACGGGCCATGGTGGCCGAGATTTTCGGTATGGACGGGATTGTGGTGCTGGTCGTGGTCATGGCCGTGCTCTTCGGAGGGACCCAGATCCCCAAGTTGGCACGCTCCCTCGGATCGGCGCGCCGCGAGTTCACCGAGGGCCTGCACGACGGGGCCGACGGCGCACATCCATCCGAGCCCGTGACGGGCCCGCCCGCCTGAGCTCCCCACGCGCGCCGGCCGGCGTGCGTGGAACGAGGCCGACGACCATGCTCCTGCTCTCCCCGGAAAAGCTCCTGGTCGTCCTGATCGTGGCGCTCTTCGTCCTCGGGCCCGACAAGCTCCCCAAGGCGGCCGCGCAGGTCGGTGCGTTGTGGCGGACCGTGCGGGACTGGCGCACGCGTCTCGAGCTCGAGGCGCGCTCGGCGTTCCCCGACCTCCCGCCGCTGCACACCATCGGCGAGGCCGCCCGCTCACCGTGGGCATACCTCGACCGGCTGGCGGCGAACGCCCCGGTGGCTGGAGGTAACCCGGTGGCGGGTAGCGACCCGGTCCCCGGTGGCGACCCGGCCGGCGGCGACGGCCCCGTCGTCGGTCGACCGGTGAGCGGTGATGACCCGGTGATCCGCCGACCGTCGGCGGTCGCAGGTGCCGTCACCGAGTCGGCCGACCCCTCCATGAACTGAGCGACGTGCTGACCATCCCCCGGCTCCGATCCCGGTCCCGGCCGTCCGAGGCGGCCATGACCGTCGGCGAGCACCTCCGCGAGTTGCGGCGGCGCCTCGTGGTGGTGGCGGTGGCCCTCGCCGTGGCGGCAACGGCGGCCTTCGTGGCCTACCCGAGCATCCTCCGGCTGCTCGAGGCGCCGTACTGCCACGTCACCCGCCACTGCCAGTTGTACGTGACCGGCCCGCTCGACGGCCTGTCCTTGCGCATCAAGATCGCCACCTACGGCGGCGCGTTTCTGGCCGCTCCGGTGGTCTTGTGGGAACTGTGGCGCTTCGTGACCCCGGGCCTGCGTGACCGCGAGAAGCGTTACGTCATCCCCTTCGTGGCGGTCTCCCTCTTGCTGTTCTTCTCTGGAGTGGTGCTCGCCTATGAGACATTCCCGCATGCACTGCGGTTCCTCGGCGCCATCGGGGGACCGACACTGCACCAGCTCTATGGGCCCAACCAGTATCTCGGGCTCATCATGGCCCTCATGGCCGTTTTCGGCGTGACCTTCGAGTTCCCGGTCGTCCTGGTGGGCCTCGAGCTCGTGGGCGTCCTCTCGCCGGCGGCACTGGCGCGCCAGCGGCGTTGGGCGATCGTCGGCATCGTGGTCGTCGCGGCCGTCATCACGCCCAGTGGAGACCCCTTCTCCATGCTGGCTCTGGCCGTACCGCTCTACGTCTTCTACGAGCTGGCCATCATCGTGGGGCGCGTGGCCGGACGCCGCACCCGCTCCGGCACGGCCGCTGCGTCGCTCTAGCGCGCCGATCGGCCCAACACGACGCCGCCGCGCACCACCGACACGGGACCGTCATCACTGACGACGATGACCGTGGCCTCCGGATCGTCATGGCTGTAGCGGAGACCAGACGTGTGGCGTGTCCCACCCAGCGCCTCGACCGCCCGCTCGGCGTCGGGGCTCGGGACGAGCCGGACCCCGAGGAGCCGGAGGATCCCCCCCGCGTCGAACACCGCCGCACCGTCGGTCTGGGCGAGTGCGTGGCGAAGGGGCGCCAGGTGGGTGGCCGTTCGGATGCGTAGGGGAGGCGGTGGCGGGAGCCGCTCCTCGACGGTCGGGCCCGGTTCCGGAGAGGCCCGGTAGACCAGGAGGGCGCCGATGCGCAGCGACCCCAGGTCGTGGACCGCCAGGCGGAGGAGGGCCTCGACCACGCTCCGGTCGCCGCTGAACTCCCCGGCCGTGGCCTTTCCCACCCACGTCGCCACGGGTGGTTCGTATCGCCACGTCAGGCCCTCCCACCGCAGGACGCCGAATGCACCGACCACCCGGACGACCCCGGTGGGATGGCGCTGCACGATGGTGGCCCCGACGGACTCTGCCAGCACCACGAGGTCGCGCTCGGACCCGGCCGGCCGATCGAACAGCAGCCATTCATCGGCGCCACCGTCGGGCCGTCGGAGCAGCCAGCTGGACAATCCGTCGACGAACCGCCTGGCTGTCTCCGACGCCGTCTCGTCCACGGGGGACCGGGTGATCTGGAGCTGCGTGCCCGATGTCCAGGCCTCCGGCGGCGACTGCGGATCGAGGATCGTGCCGCTGCTCGGGATGTGGCGCTCGTGGACGGGGGGCCGGAGGGCCCGGTCCACCTCGTCGAGCAGTGTGGCTCGCAGCGGGTCGACCACGTCGGACGGCAGGCCCGCCTCCTCGAGCTCCTCGTCGAGACGCCGCAGCCGGCGGGCCGTCACCTGTCGCACCGGACACAGACATTACGCGGTTGGGCGCCTGCACCCGGCGGGTCGTATCTTGGGTGGTCGGCTCTATCGGCGCGAGGACGGGTGATGAGCACTGCGAGCACACAGACCCCGGCTGCCAGCGGCCCGCGCGACCTGTCGCGGCGACGGGTCCTCGTCATCATCGGCGCACTGCTGCTCGGTATGTTCCTGGCGGCACTCGACCAGACCATCGTGTCGACAGCGCTCCCGACCATCGTCGGTGACCTCCACGGCGCCTCCCATCTGACATGGGTCGTCACGGCCTACCTGCTCGCCTCCACCGTGTCGACACCATTGTGGGGAAAGCTCGGAGACCTCTACGGCCGCAAGCGCTTCTTCCAGGGAGCGATCGTGATCTTCCTGGTGGGATCGGCGTTGTCCGGAGCGAGCCGCTCGATGGTGGAGCTCATCGCCTGCCGGTCGTTGCAGGGCCTCGGCGGCGGCGGCCTGATCATCGGTGCCCAGAGCATCGTCGGCGACATCGTGTCGCCACGCGACCGGGGCCGCTACATGGGGCTGTTCGGCGCCGTGTTCGGCGTGGCCACCGTCCTCGGCCCGCTCATCGGCGGCTTCGTGGTCGAGTACCTGTCGTGGCCATGGGTCTTCTACATCAACCTCCCCATCGGGATCCTCGCCCTGTTCGTCACAGCGGCGCGGCTGCCGGCCAACCTGGAGCGGGTCCATCACGTCATCGACTACCTCGGCACCGCCCTGCTGGCGCTGGCGGCCACGTCGCTCGTGCTGTTCACCAGTCTCGGTGGGTCCACCTACGCGTGGGGATCCGCACCGATCGTGGGCATGGCGGTGGCGGGCCTGGTGCTCACGGTGCTGTTCGTCCTGGTGGAGCGGCGCGCCGCCGAGCCGGTCATCCCCCTCGCCCTGTTCGCCAACCGCGTCTTCTCGTCGGCCAGCGCCGTGGGGTTCGTCATGGGCTTCGCCATGTTCGGGGCCCTCACCTTCCTGCCCATCTTCTTCCAGGACGTAAAGGGGCTGAGCCCCACGTTGGCCGGCCTCCGTCTCCTGCCTCTCATGGGTGGGCTGCTCCTGGCCTCGATCGGTGCCGGCCAGCTCGTGTCGCGGTGGGGTCGCTACAAGGTGTTCCCGGTGGTGGGCACCTTCCTGATGGTGGCCGGACTGCTCCTCATGTCGAGGATCGGCGAGCACACCGCGGCGTGGACCATCGCCGGCTATCTCTTCGTGTTCGGTGTCGGCCTCGGCCTCGTGATGCAGGTGCTGGTGGTGGCGGCCCAAAACGCCGTGCCCTACGAGCAGCTCGGCACGGCGACGTCGGGGGTGACCTTCTTCCGCATGATCGGTGGCTCGTTCGGCACCGCTGTCTTCGGGGCCATCTTCTCGAATCTCCTCGTCACGAACGTCGTCCACGCCCTGCACCTGCGGTCCGCGCCGAGCGCGCTCCGTGGCTCTCTCAGCGCCGCAGACCCCAAGTCGCTCAACCGCTTGCCGCCCGCCGTGCATGCCGGGGTGATCGCCGGTATGACCCACACCATCCAGACCGTGTTCCTGATCGGTGCCCCCGTCGCCGCGCTGGCATTCGGACTGTCGTGGCTCCTTCCCGAAGTGGAGCTGCGCCGGTCGGTGCGCACCGCCGACCCCGGCAAGGAGCTCGGCATGCACGAATCGCGCTCCTCGCTGAAGGAGATCCAACTGGCGCTGGAGCGCATGAGCTCCAGGGAGAACAGGAGCGAGCTCTACACCGTGCTGGGCGAGCGAGCCGGCCTCCATCTGCCGCCCCGGTCCTGCTGGCTCCTCTACCGCTTCGCCGAGCACGACGACTGCACGCTCGACGCCCTGGCCAGCAGGCTCAAGATCGAACCTGGGCAGATCGCCGACGAGGTCGACGCACTGGTCGACACCGGACTGATCGAGATGACCGGGGGTCCCGGCGAGTCGTGCGAGTTCACCTTGACCGAACGCGGCAACGACGCCATCGAGCGCTTGCAGGCGGCGCGTCGAGCCGGCTTGACCGAGCTGCTCGAAGGTTGGGACCCCCATGCCCATCCCGAGATCGAGGTCATGGTCCGTCGCCTGGCCCACGAGCTGCTGGCCGACGACGAAAAGCTCCTGGCCGACGCGAGCGCCGGCGCCCGAACCTGACTCCCGGCGGGCGATCCCCGCCGCCCCACTCGGAACCGACCTCTATCATCGCCCCGTGGAGATCGACGGAAAGGTCGCCGTGGTCACCGGGGCCGGGTCGGGCATCGGCGCAGCGTGCGCCCAGGCCCTGGCGGCGCTGGGATCGTCGGTCGTCGTGGCCGACATCGACGAGCGCGGTGGGCAGGACGTCGTGGGCGGCATCAGCGAAGGCGGCGGCACAGCTGTGTACGTGCGGACCGATGTCGCTCACATCAGGGACCTCACGGCCATGTTCGACATGACCGTCGAGCGCTTCGGCGGGATCGACATCCTGTGCAACAACGCCGGCGTCGTGTGCGGGGAGCCCGTCTGGCCCGCCACGGACCCCACCGCGCTGGCCCACCAGGTCACGATCAACCTGGGTGCTGTCATCGTGGGCACCCGGCTCGCCCTCGACCATCTCCGCCGGCGTGGCGGTGGTGCCATCGTGAACATCGCGTCCCTGGGGGCGCTGCTTCCCCTGGAGGAAGAGCCCGGCTACTCCGCCACGAAAGCGGGTGTCGTGATGTTCACACGGGCGTGTGCGGGTCTTCACCGGACCCACGGCATCCGTGTCAACGCCGTGCTGCCGGCATTGGTCGACACGCCGCTGCTCGGCAAGTCGGGGGACGGCACGACAGAAGCAGCATGGGCCCGACAGGCCCGAGAGATCCTTCCCCTGCTCACGCCCGGGGAGGTGGCCGACGCCGTCGTCGAGTTGGCGCGCGACGACAGCTTGGCCGGGCATTACCGGATCGTGGGCGATCTACCCGACTTCGTCGCCGAGATGCTCTGAGCCCGACCACGGGTGCCTCTGCGACCGGTCGAATCCCGACCGGGTGACCACCACGAGGGGCCACGAGGGCCCGCTCGTGGTGGTCGGGGATCGGTCAGCTGAGCGGCTTGACCGCGCTGGCCTGCATCCCCTTCTGACCCTTGGTCACGTCGAACTCGACGCGCTGACCCTCTACCAGCTCACGGTAGCCGGTCACCTGGATCTCACTCTGGTGCACGAAGAGGTCCTCGCCTCCGTCCTCGGGTGCGATAAAGCCGAAACCCTTGGTCGCGTTGAACCACTTCACAGTTCCTGTTGCCATTTCTGTTTCCTCTCTCCACGCACGAACCTTGCGGGGAGACTTGCAGAAACCCGGCAATGGCGCTCTTCTTGCGTGACATTGGGTGGAGCGCAGCTTCCATCGTAGCAGAGCGCTGTCGCATCGACCGCCGGAGGGTCTGTTCAGCCCTCGACCAGATCCCTCGCATTGCGGCACACGCTCGGATGACGGAGCTTCGACATGGCTTTGGCCTCGATCTGCCTGATTCGCTCCCGCGTGAGCTGGAATTGGCGGCCGACCTCCTCGAGCGTCAGAGGCTCGCCGCGATCGAGACCGAAGCGCAAGCGGACGATCGTGGCCTCGCGGTCGTCCAGCGTGGCGAGCAGTCGCCCGATCTCACGCGGCAGCATCGACGCCGCCGCCTGATCGAACGGTGTGACGGCGTGGACGTCGGACAGCGCCACGTCACCCAACGTGCTGTCGCCGTCGTCGCTCAACGGGTCCGACAGCGACAAGGGCTCGGAGCGCCAGCCGAGCGTCTCCTCCAACGCCTCGCGCGTCATCATCGTCTCCGCCGCCAGCTCGTCCAAGGTGGCAGGACGTCCGAGCCGCAACGCCAGGTCGGAGCGGGCCTGGCTTATCCTCGTCAGCGAATCGCGGGCATGGACCGGCAGGCGGATGGTCCGGCCCGTGTTGGCGATGCCCCTGCTGATCGCCTGCCGGATCCACCACGTCGCGTAGGTGGAGAACTTGAACCCCTTGCGCCAGTCGAACTTCTCGACGGCGTGGATCAGACCGAGGTTGCCCTCCTGCACGAGGTCGAGCAGTGGCAGTCCTGACGCCTGGTAGCGCTTGGCGATCGACACCACGAGGCGGAGGTTCGCCTGGACGAAGACGCGGTGCGCGTCCTCGCCCTCGCGCACGAGCCGGCGCAGCACCCGTCGTCGGGCCGGGCCGACATCGGCCGCCAATTGCTCGGCAGCGGCCTCGCGGCCTGCCTCGATGGCTTGCGCCAGCCTGGCCTCATCGCACTTGTCGAGGAGCTTGAACTCCCCGATCTCGGAGAGATAGAGCTTGACGATGTCCTCGGTCGCGCTCTCTGCCCGCTTCATGACCATGCGATCGGACCACCATGTCGTCGCCGTGCGACTGTCACCGGATCGATCCTATTGAAGGTTCTGGCGGAGCTTTTCGAGCGCCGTCAGGCGACGGTTCAGCTTGGTCGGATCGGCGGCGTCGCGGTCCCTGATCCGAGTCTCGAGAAGATCGAGCCTGTCGCTCTCGCGTTTGGCCATGGCCACCCGCTCGACGTCCGGGCGGCTTCGCAGAGCCCGCACGAACGACGCATGCGCGTCGGCGGACCGCTTCAGCCCCAGGCTTCGGGCCACAGCCGCATAGCTGCGCCCGGTCTCCCTGAGGGTGACGACCTCCTCGTCGATGCTGCGCCGCGGCTGACGCGGGCCGTTGGAGTGACGCGGCCGGTCCTCGCTGTCCTCGCTACGACGCGGCCGCTGATCGTGCGAGTTCCCCCTAGGCATGATCGCCCTCCACCAGCCGACGGTGACGATCGCCAGACCGCCGACGCAGGGTAGGCACGATCATGGGACTCCTCTCGGCGACGCATCGTATTGCCGAACGGGTCAGCACATCGCTCGGCCTGCGTGCTCGAACCGAGGGGTCGACATGCATCGTAGCCGCTCCGAGGAGGAGCAGCGAACGCAGGCCCGGATGCTTCCGCCGGCGCGAGCGCTGCAGTCGGCCCGGTCACGTCGTCGTCGGGTGGTCGCTTCCGGGGTCTTCGGCGGTCTCAGCGGGCCGTCCGCAACGCCTCCTGGACGACGATGCTGACCTGATCGCGCAATGCCCCCCGGTCGTCGATCCCGAGCCCCGTGACCGCCACGGGAGCGAGCACCTCCACCACGACCCTTCCCGGCCTGAGCGCCAGACGGGTGTGGGGCGGCAGGACGCGGCCGGTGTTGTGGATGGCGATGGGGACGACCGGCACGCCGGCTTGAATGGCCAGGGCGAAGGCACCGGTCTTGAACGGAAGCCTCCCGCCCGGTGGGGCGAGCGCACCCTCGGGAAAGATGACGATCCGGAACGCCCCATCGCCGGCGGAGCTTGCCAACTCCTCGAGTTGGCGACGCGCCCGCTCTGGACGGCGCCGTTCGATGGGGACGGTGTCAAGGGCGCGCATGGCCGCGGCGAGCAGCGGAACGTGGAACAGTCCCGCCGCGGCGACGAAGCGGACGTCGGGCCGGGCCATGAGCACGGCCGGGATGTCCAGGAGGCTCGAATGGTTGGGCACGAAGATGCACGACTGGGCGTCGTCTGGATCCGGAGCGGCGCGCACCTCGAAGACGACCCCGCACAGACGCGCCACAGCCGGGACACAGCGGCGGATGACCAGGCGCCCCGCACCCCTGCGCACGCGCTCGACGACGGCGATCGTCGGCAGGAGCAGGACCACGGCGACGACGAGGATGACGCGGCTGAGCTGGAGCCGCAGGAAGCGGGGGACCCGGCCGCTCATCTCGGGGGAACGAGGCTGTTCGGGACGCGCACCCGGCGCGCGGCGCGAGGAGCACCGTCGTCAGCGGCCCCGCCCACCGCCCCCCCTGCAGCAGCGCGCCCGCCGGCCAGCTCCTGGGCCCGGCGGCGGGCGAAGGCGACGAGATCCGGCTCGGCCAGCGGCCGCGACAGGAAGTAGC
Organism: Acidimicrobiales bacterium; assembly: GCA_049514335.1. Classification (GTDB taxonomy): domain Bacteria; phylum Actinomycetota; class Acidimicrobiia; order Acidimicrobiales; family UBA8190; genus JBEKVE01. Next base: position 11,213 of record JBEKVE010000008.1, on the reverse strand, counting down.
CCTGTAACAGGTCGAACCCGTACGTGGACATGCGCTCCAACAGCTCCCCCGTCTCGACCCCTTCGGCCACGGCATCGAGACCGAGGCGGTGCGCCAGCGCCCTGACGGTGCGGACGATGGCGTCGTCGGCAGGAGACGTCGACGACCGCAGGACGAAGCGCTGGTCCACCTTCAGCTCGTCGAGGGGGAGGTCCGGGAGCACCGCCAACGACGTGTACCCGGCCCCGAAGTCGTCGATGGCGATCCGCACCCCTTGATCGTGCAGGGGTCGCAGCAGGCTCACCGCCTGGACCATGTCGATGGCGCCCGTCTCGGTCACCTCGACCGTGAGGCACGGCGCAGGGAGACCGCGCCGGGCCAGCTCGGCCAGGATCCGGTCGGGGAGTTCCGGCTCGGTCAGGCTGGTCGGGGAGAGGTTGATCGACACCGGGATGTCGAACCCCGCTGCCCGCCAGCGGACCTGCGCGTCGAGTGCCTCGCCGATGACCCAGTCCGTCAATCGGCCGATGAGCCCGGTCCGCTCCGCCAGCGCGATGAAGCGCCCGGGCGGGACGTCGCCGAGCGTGGGATGGCGCCAGCGCAGCAGGGCCTCGACCGACGCCAGCCGCCCGGACACGGTGCGGATCTGCGGTTGATAGCTGAGGGTCAGCTCCTCGCGCTCCGAAGCCAGCCGGAGCTGCGACAGCAAGGCCAGGTCCCCCGCCGTCATGGCGCCGAAGTCGCCGCCCCACAGCACGTGTGCCTTGCCCTGCGTGGCGGCCCGGCCGGCGCTCACCGACGCCCGGCGGACCAGTTCGGGGACATCCACGCCGTCCCACGGCGCCACTGCCAACCCGACGTGGCTCCGCAGGGACACCTCGATGTCGCCGACGAGGTACCGGCCGGCGTTCACCGCACCCGCCAGGGTCTCGGCCAACGTGACGGCTTCCTCTTCGCGCCCGGCCCGCGTCGCGCTGTCGTCGGTCGGGACGAATCCCGAAGTCACCACGAGCTCGTCACCGTCCACCCTTCCGATGAACGTGGCCGGCGGCAGGACCTGGCCCACGTCCTCCACCGCCCGGCGCAGGAGCTCCGTGCCGACCTCGTACCCGAGGGCCTGACGGGCCTCGTCGATCCCCTTCAGGTGGACCACCGCCACCACGAAGGACGGGCGGCCACCGGCCGCACCCACCCGCTGGGTGAGGCCGGCACCGTTGGGCAGGCCGGTGTCGGGGTCGAAGGTGCCCTGACGCTTCGCCGTCTTGATGAGGAAGGTCGTGGTGAGCGCGGCCGACAGGCAGGCGAACCCGGCGACGAATGCCACCGCTGCAGCCGTGGGCCACCCGAGAGCGGGAGCAAGCGCCACGGCGAGCGCGGCCACGGTGAGGAGCTGGTGCCCGAGCAACGCCCGGACGGCGAGGAACAGGGCGGCGCAGACGCTGACGGGGACGGCGAAGAGCACGAAGGCGTAGGCCACAGCGGTGCCATGACCTGACCACGCGAGCACGGCGATCTGGATGGTGATCACGGCGAACAGAACGTGGCACCACAGCGTGTCCACCCGCCGCACGAAGATGAGGCCCACCCAGGTGGCAGCGACCGTGCCGAGGACGATGCCGGCGGTGGGCACCTGTACGGCGTGCCGTCCCGGCACGAGGGCCACGATAGGCCACACCACCATGCCGAGGCCGAACAGCAGGCGCAGGACCGACAGGGGGCTCAGCAGCTCGAGAGGCGCCTCGAGGGCGAACCAGGACCGGGTCTTCGGGAACAGGCGGTTGCGCACCTTGGCGTCGGCGCTGAGCCGGGCACTCCGTACAGCACGCCCGGGCTGCGGCTGCGGCTGCGGCCTGGGCCCCGGGGAGGTCTCCGCTGCCATGGTGGTGAGTATCGTCACCGCGCCCCGCTGCCTGAACGCACGGGCCCTCAGCCGATGAGGAGCTCCAGCTGGGCGAGCGCCTCCCCCCACCCCCGGCCGCCGGCGGCGATGAGGTCCCGGTGCCCGGCCCCGTCCACCGGTAGGTAGCGGACTGCGTCCCCCGCCTGTGAAGCCCGCACGTGGTATTCCTCGCTCATGGTGGCGGGGACGACGCCATCGTCGAGCCCGTGCACCAGCACCTGGGGAACGCCGAGCGGGAGCAGGGCCGCCGGTGACGCCTGGCGGTATCTGGCCTCCTGCTGTTCCCAATGTCCGCCCAACAACCGCGCCGTGGCGTCGCCTCCCAGGTGGAGGCGGTCGGCCTCCCGCAGATCGACGATCCCGGCCAGCGACAGCGCCCCGCGCACGGTGACGCCGGACGCCGTCGCTCTCTTGGCTTCGGCGTGTCTGGCCGCCGTCCACAACGCCAGGTGTCCCCCGGCCGAGTGCCCGCACACCACCACGCGGCCCAGATCGAGGCGTTGCAGCGTGGCGAGATGGTCGACCGCGGCGTCGACGTCGTCGAACGTCGTGGGCCATCCCCCTCCCCCGCCGACAGCACCCAGGCGCCGGTACTCGATGTTCCACGCCGCCCAGCCCCGCTCGTTGACCGACTGCGCCAGTCCGTTCATGAGCACCTTGGTGTACGCCGCACGCCAGAAGCCACCGTGGACGAGCACGACGACAGGGACGTCACCACGACCCGCGTCCGGGAGCCAGAGATCGGCGACATTGCTGCGATGCGGGCCGTAGCGCATCCTCGTGCGCGACACGTCTTGAATGTAGACGCCGGGTAGCGCACCGACGGCGCGCCCGGGTCGGCACCGCCTTACGCCGGGGACACCTGCTCGATCACGACGCCCTGCCACGGGTACAGCTCGAGCGACCCTCCCACGAGCTCGCCGTCCCGGACCCGGTCCGTGGCGATGCGGATGACGCCCTCGACACCGCCGACCGTGACGAGGTCGTCTCCGAGATTCAGCACCACCGTGACGGCGGCTCCGCGCCGCCACGCCCACACACCAGCTGGAGCGTCCATGGTGTCGTACCCTCCCTGGCGCAGGTCCGGCGTCCGTCGGCGAAGGGCGATGAGGTCGCGGGTCAGGAGCAGCACCGAACGCTCGTCGTGGCGCTGATCCTCCACGTTGCAGGCCCCCGGGTCGTCGAGGGGCAACCACGGGCGTGTGCCCGGTTCGGTGAATCCCCCGCCCGCGCCGGCGCGCCACGGCATCGGGGTGCGCATGGCGTCGCGACCGGCGTAGGCGGGCCAGTACAGGACGCCGAGTGGATCACGCAGGTCGTCACGCCCCACGGGCTGGTCCTCCAGGCCGATCTCGTCGCCCTGGTAGAGCACGGGCGTCCCCCGAAGGCACAGGAGCATCATGAGTGCCACACGGATCTTCCCCGGGTGACCGCCGGCCCACCGCGACGCCAGGCGTGACATGTCGTGATTGGAGCCTGTCCACGCCGGCCACACGCCGGAGGGGAGTCGTCGCTCGGTCTGCTCCACCACGGTGCGCAGGGCCTCGGCCTCGAACGGAGCGGAGATGAACGGGAAGTTGAACGCCAGCTGGAGTTCGTCGGTGCCGTCGCCGTAGTAGGCCACCAGCTCGTCGATCTTCACCGGGGTCTCGCCGATCAGGACCTTCGGCTCGTCGTAGGACTGTGCGAGCGAGCGCCAGCGGCGCAGGACGTCGTGCACCTCGGGCCGGTTGCCGTTGTAGACCGGGCGCTGGCCGAGGAGCTGGACGTCGAGATCGTCGTCCTCTGTGGCGGGGGGATTGTCCCTGAGCAGCTTGTCCTTGATGATCAGGTTGCACACGTCGATGCGGAACCCGGCGACACCCTTGTCGAACCAGAAGCGCATCACGTCGTCGAATGCCGCCCGCACCTCCTCGTTCCACCAATTGAGGTCGGGCTGCTCGGGCAGGTGGTTGTGGAGGTAGTACTGACCCGTGCCGGCATCGAGCGTCCACGCCGGTCCGCCACAGCTGCTCGCCCAGTTGTTCGGAGGCTCCCCGCCCGGCCCGGGGTCGGCCCACACGTACCAGTCCCGGCGCGCCGAACGCGGCGAGGACCGGGAGTCTGCGAACCACGGATGCCGGTCGCTCGTGTGGTTGGGGACGAGGTCCAGAAGCACCCGCATGTCACGTCGTTGCGCCTCGGCGATCAGGAGGTCGAGGTCGGCCATGGTTCCCATGACGGGTTGCACGGCGCAGTAGTCGGCCACGTCGTAGCCCCAGTCAGCGTCGGGGGAGACGGTCACGGGGCTGAGCCAGATGCCGTCGACCCCCAGCCACTGCAGATGATCGAGCCGGCTGACCGCACCGCGCAGGTCCCCCACCCCGTCGTTGTCGGAGTCTGCGAAGGACCGCGGATAGATCTGGTACAGCACGGCCGACCGCCACCACGGTGTCGGGGTCACGCCGGTGCCGCCCGTCACGAGGACGGGCTCACCGACGACCCCGGCGTGGGAAGCGGCTGCCAGTTCTGCTCCACCACCCAGCACACCCCTTGCGGGATGCCGTCGAGGGGCATCATGCACTGCGTCGACGGTGGGCTGTTGGTGTGAAGCCTGACAACGCGGTACTGGGTCGGTCCCGAGAACTTGTCCGGCCCGTAGCTGAGGACGGGGGAGAACCCGCCGGGGAAGTTGGTGATGGTGCCCATCGCCTTCACGAAGGTGCGGCGGTCGAGGTGGGGGCCGGCCGCCGTGGCGGCGGTGGCGAAGAGCCGGATCTCCTGGCACCAGGCCTGCACGGGCCCCTGCTCCTCGATGAAGTAGTTCTGGTTGCCCGGTGGGACCTGCGGATACGCCTTGTGCCAGGTGTCGAAGCAGCTCCGCACGCCGGGGTCGTAACCCCCGTCCGCCTCGGGGCGGTTGTCGTCGATGCCGCCCAGTGTCTCGGTGGTCACGCCCTCCTGGCCGTCGAGTGCCTTCCCGTAGGGGAAGGGGATCAGGCCCAGCGCGGACTGAATGGAGAACTCGTAGTCCGACAGCAACAGGGTCGGGAAGTAGTTCTGCTGCGTCTCGGCGCCGAGCACGGGGAAGAAGGCGTTGAAGGGCAGGAGCGGGATCACCGAGTTGACCCCGTCGCTGTGGAGGCGCTGCACGATGATCGGCGCCTGGGCGTTGGTCGTGGCCGAGTCGGACGGGTCAGCGGCGATGGTCTGCACGATCGGGGTGACCTTGGCGCGCGCCAGGTCGGGGAGGAGGTACTGGTTGAGCGCCACCTGGTCGCTGGCACGGTCACCGGCGATGACGGCGACCTTCCGACCGGCGCCGAGCAACCCCGAGCTCACCCCCCAGTCGACGGTGGCCTGGAGGATGGCTGCGTCGTCGGGCCCCGTCCACCACAGATAGGGAGATCCCATCTGCGTCCAGTTGGTCACCGTCGTCCACTGGCTGAGCAGGGGGGTGTGGCCTTCCTGGGTGATGCACAGCTGGTTGTCGCCGGACCACGTCCCCACCCCGTCGAGCACGGCGAAGACGGGGTCGCCCCCCTCGGTCCACTGCTTGCACAGGGCCCGCATATCGGTCTCGTTCGTCGGATCGATGTTGACGATCACGGGCTTGATCTTGCGACCGTAGATACCCCCCGCGTCGTTGATCTGTCCGACGAAGAGCTTGATCGCCTTGGCCTGCTCGCTGTACTCGATGTCGGTGGCGAAGCCGAGCTTGGCCCCGAGCGCATCGAGGTTCGACACCGGAAAGGCGACCGTGATGGTGTGTGCCGTCACCCCGGCACTGCTCGTGCTCGTCTGGCCCACCGGCGTCACCCTGGGCGGCACCGAGGTGGTCGAGCCGGACGTCCCCTTCCCTACGGGGGCGTGACCCAGCGCGAACACGATGGCGAGCACCAGCACCACCGGCAAGGCCAGCGACACCACGCGGACCCACAACGGCCGGCGCTGCAGTCGCCGCCACGAGCGCCTCAATCGCCTCGCGGCCATCGCCCCCGTTCCCTCCCCCCGTGCACCATCGCCATGGCCACGTCACCCGGCTCGACAAACGTAGGTGGCCGGCCCGGGTGCGGCAACCACCCCACCCGTGCCCGCGCCACCGTCTGTCTTCCGATAGTCGGCGCTCAGGCGGTGCCCGTCGTCGCCGGCGGCGTGGTGGGCGCGACCAGGAAGATGACGATGTCCCACAGCACGTGGCTCACGATGAGCGATTCCATCTCGACTCCGGCCGCCGCCAGTGCCGACCAGTAGGCGCCGGCCACCGCCGCCGCGCCGACCAGGGTGGGATTGCCCGACGCCAGGTGGACACCGCCGTAGGCGCCGGCGGCGAGAGCGGCGCCGGACCACCGGCCCCGGCCACGGGCCAGGCGCTCCAGGACGAAGCCCCGCCAGAACAGCTCCTCGGCAGGCCCGATGACCGTCGCCAGGCGGGCGGCGATGACCAGCGCGTCCTGGTCCTGGCGCAGCCCGTAGATGGCGTCGATGTCACCGGCACCGTCGGGCATGATGCGCCGCGCCATGCCGTCTCCCACCCGGAAGATGCCGTACAGGCCGGCCGCCACCGCGGCGCCCTGCCACAGGTGGCGGACCCGGGGGCGCAGGCGGCGCAACGCCGGCTGGCGCCCGAGTGCCACCGATCCGAGCACCGCGCCGGTGAGCGTCATCCGCTTCCAGAACGCCGGTCTCGGTCCCCGGAAGGTGGCGGCGAAGAGGGCAGCCGCCACACCCAGCGCCGCCACCACCTCGGCGTCGGACCGCCCCGACGGGCTCCTCACGCCGCCGCCGCGGCTAGCCCCACGATGAGCAGGACGCCGAAGACGGCGTGGAGCTGGGCCGTGGCCAGGTCGATGGTGGACAGGCTGTGGCGCTCGCCGCGCGCCCCGAGCTCGGCGGCGCGCACCACGCGCACCAGGAACGGCAGCGACAGCACGGCGGCGATCACCTCTTCGGGCAGCGCCCCGGCCAGCACAGCACAGGCCAGGGCCCCGTAGGCGCCGATGACGAGGGCGATGTACCCGAAATGGGCCCGACGCCCGCCGATCCGGATCGACAACGTCGACATGCCCACCCGGGCGTCGTCGGCGATGTCGCGCCACTCGTTGCCGTGCAGGATGGCGGTGACCAGACAGCCGATGGGGATGCTCAGGGCCAGGGCGTCGAGCGAAAGCGACCCCGTCACGACGTAGTAACCGCCCTCCACCATGATCGGCCCCATCAGGGCGAACACCACGGGGAGCCCGAGGCCCCGGTACTTGAGCCGCAGCGGGGGCGCCGTGTACCCGACGCCGCCCAACAGGCCCAGCGTGCCGAGCACGGCCACGGGCCACCCCCGCTCGGCGATCATCCAGCCCCCGAGGCCCACCGCCACGACCAGCGCCGACGCGGCGTACACGAGCGCCTCGCGTTCGCCCACACGGCCCTTCAGGATGGCCAGGCTGGCCCGTGGCGAGGTGATCGAGTCGGCCCCGGTGCGCACGTCATAGACCTCGTTGACGACGTTCGTCCCCACCTGGAGCAGGACCGAGGCGGCCAGGGCGGCGGCGGCCAACGTCCAGCGAACAGGCCCGGCGGCGGCCGCCAACGCGATGGCCGCCCCCACGGGTACGGCGCTCGCACCCAGGCTGAAGGGGCGGGTGACCTCCCACCACGCCGACAGGCGGCGCCCGACGGCGCCGGCGGCGGCCAGAGCCGGGGACCGCGCCGGCGTGCCCGATGGGCGGGATGGCACGGCCGAGCCTGCGGTGGCGACGCCCGCCGCGGACCCCGCGCCGTTCAGGTGCTCGGCCCGTCCGAAGGCGACGGCGGCGGCGAGGACGCCGGTTACCTGGTCGTCCTCCTGCACGACGGGCTGCAGCAAGGGGACGTCCAGCCCGACCTGGTGGTAGTCCCACGCACGGGCGGCCACGTCGTCCACCGTGCCGCACAGGATGAAGGCGTCCACGAGCTCGTCGGGAAGCAGGCTCGCGGCTCGGTGGTACTCCTCGGCGCGCCATGCCTCGGCCACGTCGTCGCGGAACTTGCGCGGCAGTCCGGCCCGCTTCAGCGAGAGATCGGAGAGGATGCTCATCATGTAGATGACGAAGGGCTCGCGCTTGGCCCGGTTGAGAGCCTCACCGCGGGTGGGGGCGACCACGCTGAGCAGGTACCCCGCCGACTGGACGGAGCCGGGCACGCGCCCCGCCGCCGCCTCCGCCGCCCGGAGGCGGGTGAGGATCCCCGCCAGGCTGGGAAGCGACTCGGCCGGACGCGCCACGTACCCGTCGGCACACCGCCCGGCCAGCTCCACCATCGACGTCCGGTAGCCGGCGATGTACAGCGGGACGTGGTGCAGGGGGGCGAACATGGGAGCCAGGTCGGGCACCCCCGGCACCGGAGCCGGGAGCCGCTCACCGCGCCACAGGGCGCGCATGTCGTCCATGGCCTTCTCGAGCTGGGCGATCGACCCCGCAGGATCGTAGGGAACCCCCATCTGGGCGAGGCGCAGAGGAAGGCCCGTCCCGAGGGCGCACACGATGCGCCCCGGTGCCATGTCGTCGAGTGAGCTCACGGTCATGGCAGTCAGCACGGCGTGTCGGGTGAGCGGCGACACCGCACCGAGGGCGATACCGATGCGCGGGACATGACCGGCCACCGCCGCTGCGTACGAGACGGCGTCGCGCTCGAAGTAGCTCTCGTGGAACCACACCGAGTCGAGGCCGGCCTCCTCGGCTCTGTAGGCCCATCCCACGACGTCCTCGGCCGAGCCGCGCGCCGCCAGGCCGAGTCCCACCCGGCGCGCCAACTCAGCCACGTCGTCTCCCTGCTCGCATCGCCGTCGCAGCGTAGACGGGCCGGCGAGGCTGTCAGGATGCGCCTATGGAGTCCGATCCCCTCCTCCCCGGGCCCGGCCGGGACCGCGCCGTCCGGCACATGTTCGACCGCATCGCGGGCCGCTACGACCGGGTCAACCGGGTCCTCACCTTCGGCCTCGACGGCGGGTGGCGACGCCGGGCGGTGGCAGCGCTGGAGCTGCCCCCCGGCTCGCTCGTGCTCGACGTCGGGTGCGGCACCGGCGGCCTGTGCCGGCTGCTCGAGACAGCGGGGCACCGGGCGGTCGGTGTCGACATGTCGGAGGGCATGCTGCGGGCCGCTGCACCCGGCCTCCGTCTGGTGCTCGCCGACGGCCTGCGCCTCCCGCTACCGCCAGGGTCCGTGGACGGCGCAACCTGCGGCTTCGCGCTGCGAAACATGGTCGATCCGGCCGCACTCTTCACGGAGCTGGCGCGGGTGCTGCGGGTCGGCGGCCGCTTCACACTGCTCGAGGTGGCCGAACCGTCGTGGCAGCCGGCGCGGGCCGTCCACGGGCTCTACTTCCGACGGGTCGTGCCGCTCGTGGGTGGCGCGCTCTCCGACCGACGCGCCTACAGCTACCTCCCCCGATCGACGAGCTTGCTGCCCTCCCCCGCCGACTTCGCCACCATGGTGGCGGGGGCGGGGTTCACGGGGTTCCGCCGCCGGATGCTCGGGCTCGGGGCGGCGCAGCTGCTCGAGGCCACCCGGGCCTGACCGGCGGCGGCGGAGGCGTCGCCCGTCTCCGCCGGGTGTCGGCCAGCTCGATGAATGGGACATCGCTGCCGGCGTCGGCCTGACATGGGTCCCGCCCCGAACGGTGCCACGGCGGGCCGGGCTGTAGGGGCGGTGCGCGCTGTGCCCGGCGTGGTGGCGGCACTAGCCTCCCAGCGCGCCACACCCGGCCCTGGTCGCAAGGGTCGGCCCTGTCGGATATCCCCGAGGAGCAACCCCGATGACCGATGCAATGAGAGCCGAGACGGTGATGCTCGCCGGTGCCGACGGCACAGACATCGAGGCGTACCTCGCCCGACCCCTCGACCAGCCGCCGGCCGGCGGCGTCGTCGTGATCCACCACATGCCCGGCTACGACGAACCCACCAAGGAGATCACGCGCCGCTTCGCGGCGGGGGGCTACCTGGCGGTGTGCCCGAACCTCTACTGGCGCGAGGCCCCCGGCGCCAGCCCGGACGACGCCGCCGCCACAGCGCGGGCCCAAGGGGGGGTTCCCGACGAGCGCCTGGTGGGGGACGTGGCCGGCGCGGCCGCATACCTGCGGTCGCTCGACGGCTCGAACGGCAAGGTGGCCACCATTGGGTACTGCTCGGGTGGGCGCCAGTCGTTCCTGGCCGCCTGCTCCCTCGCGCTCGACGCCGCCGTCGACTGCTACGGCGCCTTCGTGGTGAACGCGCCGCCCGAAGGCGCACCCCTCAAGGTCGGGCCGATCATCCACCTGGCCGAGCACCTGTCGTGCCCCCTGCTCGGCCTCTTCGGCGCCGAGGACCAATTCCCCTCCCCCGAGGAGGTCGGCGTCCTCGAGAGCGAGCTGGCGCGGCTCGGCAAGTCGTTCGAGTTCCATTCCTATGAGGGCGCCGGGCACGCGTTCTTCTCCACCAACCGAACCGCCTACCGACCCGAGGCGGCCAACGACGGCTGGGAGCGGATCTGGGACTTCTTCGCCGCCCACCTCTCTTCCTGAGCCGGCGATCGCGTCTCCCCCACCGTTCGAAAGGAGCCCCGCTGCGATGTGCACGTACCAGACAACGAGCCTGACCGTCCGGGGAAGCGGCAAGGGTGCCCAGGGTTGGTTCGCCCTCACCGACGCCACGGTCTACTTCGACCACCCGGTCCATGCCGGCGACGGCCACACCCTCAACATCGATCTGCGCAACCCCGATCGTGGCCCGGGCTACCGGGTGGCGGTCGAGCTCGACGCTGCTTCTGCGCGCGCCCTCGCCCAGGCGATCCTGCAGACGCTCGACGACACGCCGGCGGCGCTTCGCCACGAAGACCGGCCCCGTGAGGTCGACGGGCGCCCCCGCGGCGCGGTGGAGCCGTCGGCGTCACCGGCCTCCTCCGCCGCTTTCTGAGCGCGGGCGGCCGTCGCACGAGGTGGCGACGCTGTCGATGCGACGCGTAACGCTGCGCGCGTCAACCGACCGGCAGCGCGGCCGACCGGGCCCCAGCACCCAGAATTGGCGAGGTCGGCGCCAGAGCGGCACAGCCGCTTCGGCTCGGTAACTCCCTTCTCGCAGGCCCGGTGTCGCGGAGAGCGATAGCGCTGCTACCGCGCCCGTCGTTGGCTCCTCACTCCCGGTGCCACTGCAACCGCCCAGCTACCAAGAGGACCTCGCGCGGTGGCGGGTGAAATTACCTAGGACGACTGCGTGGCCTCCCCGATGTTCCGCACGTCGGGGTGTGCGATAACTCGACTTGTCCCACTGGTGCGCGTATCGCAGCGACTGCTCGGCGGTGGGTCGCAGGGAGCAGCGGTCATAGGTGTCTGCTGCTTGTTGGAGGCACG
>JBEKVE010000007.1:0-36576 GCA_049514335.1 Acidimicrobiales bacterium | reverse complement strand
GCGCTCGTCACCGACACCGTCGCCGTGCCCGCCGGCGCCGCGGCCTCCGGGCCGCCGCGCCTGGCCGACGGCACGTTGGCGGGTTCGGTACTCACGATGGAGAACGCCGTGTCCAACGTGGTGCGGATCGGCGCTGCCGAACTCGCCGGTGCCATCCGCTCGGCCAGCACCACGCCCGCCCGTCTGCTCGGTCTGCACGACCGGGGCGTGATCGCCGTCGGGCTCCGGGCGGACATGACCGCGCTGGCGCGCCACGGCGACGGCGCATGGCGGGTGGCATCGGTGTGGGTGGCCGGAAGGCGGGCCTGGCCGCGCTGAGGTGGCGACGTCGTGAGGCGGCGATAGGGTCGCCGGTGATGCCCTTTGCGGCTGCCATGAGCGAGCACCCGCTCACCGCCCACGCCGTGGGCGAGGTCACGGGCGAGGTGCTCGAGCGGATCGGAGACCGCCCCGATCTGGCCACGGTGTTCGTCACTCCCCCGCACGCCGGGGCGCTCGAGGACGCCATGCGCACGGTGCAGGAGGTGCTGCATCCTCTGGTGTCGATCGGCTGCGCGGCGGAATCGGTGCTCGGACCCCACCGCGAAGTGGAGCACGGTGCGGCGGTCACCCTCTTCGCCGGCCACACCGGCCCCCTCGTCCCCCTTGCCCTCGAAGCCGCCGCCACCGACGACGGCGGCGGTCTCGCCCTGGCCGGCTGGCCCCGCTCGGTGCCCTTCGAGCCCCAGGCGCTCGTCCTCGTGGCCGATCCCTACAGCTTCCCCGTCGAGGCCTTCCTGACGTGGCTCGAGGAGCACCACCCCGGACTGCCGGTGACCGGCGGCATGGCCTCGGCCGCCCGGGGCCCGGGTGGCAACCGCCTGGCGCTCGGCACCGCCGTACGGGTGAGCGGGGCCGTGGGGGTCCTGCTCGGTCCCGGCTCCGAGGTGGCGACCGTGGTGTCGCAGGGGTGCCGGCCTTTCGGCCACCCGGTGGTGGTGACCAAGGCCGAGCACACCCTGGTCCACGAGCTCGCCGGCCAGCCCGCCCTCGACCAGCTCCTGGCCCAGGCCCGCCAGTCGCTCAGCGTCGACGAGGCGGTGCTGCTCCAGCGCGGGGGCCTGCACATCGGCCGGGTCATAAACGAGCACAAGGAGCACTTCGACCGGGGCGACTTCCTGGTGCGCAACGTCATCGGCGTGGACAGGGCCACCGGCGCCCTGGCCGTGACCGACGTGGTCCCGGTGGGCACGACGGTGCAGTTCCACCTGCGCGACGCCGCCACGGCCGACGAGGACCTGCGCACGCTCCTGGCCCCGCGCTCGGCCGATGCTGCGCTCGTCTTCACCTGCAACGGCCGGGGAACCCGGCTCTTCGGCACGCCCCACCACGACGTCGGCGCGCTGGCCGACGCGCTCGGGCCGGTCCCCATGGCCGGCTTCTTCGCCGCCGGGGAGATCGGGCCCGTCGGGGGCAGGAACTTCCTCCACGGGTTCACCGCATCGGTGGCGCTGCTGCGCGACCCCTCCCCCCGGGACCCGGGTCCTCACACCGACCCCGGGGTGGCGCGGTGACGCGGGCGGGGGAACGGGTAGGTTCTCCCTCGTGAGCGACGCTCCGATCGAGCAGCTCGGCATCAACGTGATCCGAGGCCTCGCCATGGACGCCCCCCAGAAGGCCAACTCGGGCCATCCGGGGACGGCCATGGCGCTCGCCCCCCTGGCGCATGTGCTGTTCACGCGCGTCATGCAGCACGATCCCGAAGACCCGTCGTGGCCCGACCGCGATCGCTTCGTCTTGTCCAACGGCCACGCCTCGATCCTGCTGTACTCCATGCTCTTCCTGACTGGCTACGGGCTCACCCTCGATGACATCCGCCAGTTCCGGCAGTGGGGAAGCAAGACACCGGGCCACCCCGAGGTACAGCTGACGACGGGCGTCGAGGTCACCACCGGCCCGCTCTCCCAGGGCTTCGGCAACGGCGTGGGGATGGGCATCGCCGAACGCTGGCTGCGGGCCCGCTTCGGGCCCGAGCTCGTCGACCATCACACCTTCGTCCTGTGCTCCGACGGCGACCTCATGGAAGGTCTCAGCAACGAGGCGGCGTCGCTGGCCGGCCACCTCGGGTTGGGACGCCTCGTCTACGTCTACGACGACAATCACATCACCATCGACGGCAACACCAACCTGTCGTACTCCGACGACGTCGTGGGCCGCTTCGAGGCCTACGGGTGGCACGCCGAGAACATCGGCGAGGTTGCCAACGACACCGACGCCCTCGAGGCCGCCCTCCGACGGGCCATGGCGGTCGAGGACCGGCCGTCGATGATCACGTTGCGCAGCCACATCGGCTGGCCCTCTCCCCACAAGACCGACACCGCCGATGCCCACGGCAGTCCGCTCGGAGAGGAGGAGGTCCGCGAGACCAAGGCCATCCTGGGCCTGCCTCCGGACGAGCAGTTCTGGGTGCCCGACGACGTCGTCGCCTTCTACCGCAGCGCCATGGAGCGCAACCGGGGCCTGCGCCGGTCGTGGCAGGCACGCTTCGACGCATGGGGCGGGGACAAGGCGCGCTGGGAGGCGAGCCAGCGTGGCGGCGGGCTCGAGGGTTGGGCCCAGAAGCTCCCCACGTTCGAGGCCGGGACGTCCATGGCCACGCGCGAGGCCCTCAACCACTGCATCAACGCCACCGTCGAGCTCATTCCCGGGCTGCTGCCGGGGTCGGGGGACCTGACCGGCAACACGGGCGTGAAGCTCGAAAACGGTGTCACGCAGTCGGCCGAGCACCCCGAAGGGTCCCAGGTGCACTACGGGATCCGCGAGCACGGCATGGGCGCGGCCATGAACGGCATGGCCCGCCACGGGGGCGTGCTGCCCGTGGGCGGGACGTTCTTCAACTTCAGCGACTACATGCGGCCCTCTGTTCGCCTGGCCGCCCTGTCGCACACGCACGTCATCTACTCGTGGACCCACGACTCGGTCGGGTTGGGCGAGGACGGCCCCACCCATCAGCCCATCGAGCAGCTCGCCTCGCTGCGGGCCATGCCGGGGCTGCGCGTCATCCGCCCCGCCGACGCCAACGAGTGCGCCCACGCCTTCCGCCTGGCCGTCGACGGAGACGGACCCCAGGCCCTGGTGCTGACGCGCCAGTCCATCCCGGTGCTCGAGGGCACGGCCGGAGCCGCCGACGGCGTGGCCCACGGCGGATACGTCCTGGTGCCCACGGACGGCGATCCCGACATCGTGCTCATCGGTACCGGCTCCGAGGTGTCGCTGTGCGTCGAGGCGGCCCGACTCCTGGCCGAGGACGGCACTGCCCCCCGGCGCGCCCGCGTGGTGTCGCTGCCCTCGTGGGACCTCTTCGCCCGGCAGAGCGACGCCTACCAGGCGGAGGTGCTCGGCGTGGGCATTCCCCGCCTGGCCGTCGAGGCCGCCGCGTCCTTCGGGTGGGAGCGCTACGCCGACGACGTGGTGGCAATCGACCGATTCGGGGCGTCGGCACCGGGAAAGGTGGTGCTCGAGCATCTCGGCTACACACCCGGCAACGTGGTCGAGCGGGCCCGCGACCTGCTCGAACGCGCCGCCGCGCCACGGCCCTGAGGGCGGTTCGGGGCCACCGCGGCACTGCTCCGAGAGCACCACGCCCACCGATCGACCGCCGCCTGCACCCACCACCTCACCGCACCACCGCCCGCACGACCGCCCGTACCGGGACCCCACCCGGCAGGAAGGGGACCACATGACGAGACTGCACGACCTCTACGAATTGCAGGGCCAGAGCCCGTGGCTCGACAACCTGCGCCGCGATTACCTGCACGGCGGGAAGCTGGCCGAGCTGGTGGAGGAGGGCATCCGGGGCGTGACCTCCAACCCCACCATCTTCGCCAAGGCCATCGAGTCCGAGGACGATTACGACGCCCAGTTCGCCGACCTCCTGACCTTGCACACCATCGAGGAGGCCTACTGGGAGATGGTGGTCACCGACATCCGTGATGCGCTCGCCATCCTCCGGCCGGTGCACGACGCGTCCGGCGGCATCGACGGCTACGTCTCGCTCGAGGTGGCCCCCGGCCTGGCGCACGACACGGCGGGGACGGTGGCAGCGGCCCGCCATTTCCACGAGCTGGTGGCAGCGCCCAACCTGCACGTCAAGATCCCGGCCACGGCCGAGGGCGTGCCCGCCATCCGCACCATGATCGGCGAGGGCCGCAGCATCAACGTCACCCTGCTGTTCAGCCTGGATCGCTACGACGAGGTGATCGAGGCCTACATCGGCGGCCTGGAGGACTACGTGGCCACAGGCGCCACCGACCTGTCGCCGGTGCGCAGCGTGGCGTCGTTCTTCGTGAGCCGCGTCGACACCGAGGTCGACCGTCGGCTCGAGGTCCTCGCCGCCCAGGCGGCGTCGGGCGGGTCCGACGCCCTGCTGGCGCTGCGCGGGAGCGCGGCGGTGGCCCAGGCCCGACGGGCCTACCACCTGTTTCGCGACCGCTTCACCGGACCGCGCTGGGAGGCGCTGGCGGCCCGGGGGGCGACCGTGCAGCGGCCCCTGTGGGCGTCGACCTCCACCAAGAACCCCGCCTATCCCGACCTGGCCTACGTCGACACCCTCATCGGGCCCGACACCGTGAACACCATGCCCGACGCCACCGTCGCCGCATTCCTCGACCACGGCACGCCGGCGCGCACCGTGGACGTCGACCCCGACGAGGCCCTGCGGGCCCTCGACCGGATCGAGGCAGCGGGGGTGTCGATGGACGATGTGGCCCGCACACTCGAGGACGAGGGAGTGGCCAGCTTCGCCAAGTCCTTCGACGAGCTGCTGCAGTCGCTGTCCGACAAGGCGAACACCCTGTCGGCGCGCAAGTAGGACGCGGCGGCCGACCTGGGCGGCATGGGCGCGCACCGTGGAGCAACCCACCGTGGTGCAACGGGTGGCCGTCGTGGACGTGGCCGACAGTGCGTGAGCAACTCCCCGGGCCGACGCCGGTCATCGGCGCAGCGCCCCGGGGGCGAGGAAACGGAGGCGGCATGAAGACCGGCATGGTGGGGCGCGAAGCGATGCGCGCCGACGTGGCGAAGCGGCGCACGGCGGCGGTCTCGGCATGACGCCCGACACCACCGCCGTCATCGAGGGCGACGACATCGACGCCGAGGAGCCGGCGGCCGACATCGCCCACGAGCTCGACTCGGTGTCGACCCCTCCCCCACTGGCGCTCGTGGTCTTCGGTGCCTCGGGCGACCTGGCGTCGCGCAAGCTGCTGCCCGCCATCGCCGCCCTGGCCGAGCACGGGGCGCTGCCGGAGGGGTTCACGGTGGTGGGCGTGGCCCGCACCCAGTGGACCGACGAGCAGTTCCGCCAGGCCGCCCTCGACGCCGTGCCCTTCGCCGGGGCCGAGTGGCACACGCTCGTGTCACGTTTTCGCTACGTCGCCGGCGAGTACGCCGAGAAGCCCACCTTCGACCGCCTGCGCGACGTCCTGGGCGAGGCCGACCGGGATCTCGGCACGGCCGGCAACCGGGTCTACTACCTGGCCACCATCCCGTCGATGTTCGGCGACGTGGCGGGTGCGCTGGCCGCGCACGGCTGCAACCAACCGGGCGCGGGTGGCACCTTCGCCCGCCTGGTGGTGGAGAAGCCCTTCGGGCGCGACCTCGAAAGCGCCCGGGCCCTCGACGACACCCTGCACCGCGCCTTCGACGAGAGCCAGATCTTCCGCATCGACCACTACATGGGCAAGGAGACGGTCCAGAACGTGCTGGCGCTGCGCTTCGCCAACGCCGTGTTCGAGCCCATCTGGAATCGCCGCTACGTGGACCACATCCAGATAACGGTGGCGGAGAAGCTCGGTGTCGAGCACCGGGGCGGGTTCTACGAGACGGCCGGGGCGCTGCGCGACATCGTCCAGAACCACGTCATGCAGGTGCTGGCGCTCACGCTCATGGAGCCTCCCGCCACCGTCGACGCCCTGGGCATCCGCGACGAGAAGGTGAAGCTGCTGCGGGCGGTGATGGTCCCCGACCCCAACGAGGCCGTCATCAACTCGGTGCGGGGTCAGTACACCGCCGGCACCGTCGACGGCGATCCCGTGGTCGGCTACCGCCAGGAGGAGGGCGTCGATCCCCACAGCCGCACCGAGACCTTCGTGGCCATGCGCCTGGCGGTCGACAACTGGCGCTGGGCCGGCGTGCCGGTCTATATCCGCACCGGGAAGCGCCTGCCAGCCCGCGCCACCGAGGTGGTGCTGCAGTTCCACCGCGTCCCGCACCTCGCCTTCGGAGGACGCCTCACGCGCGACCTCCGGCCCAACCTCTTGCAGCTGCGCATCCAGCCCGACGAGGGAGTGTGCCTGCTTTTCGGGGCGAAGGTCCCCGGCGAGGCGTTCCGGCTGCGCTCGGTGGACATGAACTTCAGCTACGCCGACGCCTTCCCCGGCACCACCGCCGGCGGCTACGAGCGGCTCCTGCACGACGTCATGATCGGCGACGCCACCTTGTTCATCCGCACCGACGAGGTGGAACGCGCCTGGGAGATCGTCGACCCCTTCCTCGAGGCATGGGGCCAGGACGGCATCCCGCTGTCGCAGTACCCGGCCGGGACGTGGGGGCCGAAGGAGGCCGACCTCCTCCTGGCACGCGAGCTGCGCCAGTGGCACGAACCGAGCGACTCGGGCTCGTGACGCCCCCCACCCGCCACGCCGGGGTGCGCCCGGCGCCCGGGGCGCCTCCCGGAGAGGGTCGGCGCCAGGGCGGCGACCGCTAAGGTGACCGCCGTGGGCGTGGACGACCTTCTCGAGGCCGCGCCGGACGACCTGGCGGCAGCGGCACGGGGCATCCGTGCGGACGCCCACGGCACGAGGGTCACGTACTCGCCCAAGGTCTTCATCCCCCTCACCATGCTGTGCCGCGACCGGTGCGGCTACTGCACGTTCGCCAAACCGCCGGCGAGGCTCTCCTCGCCCTACCTGTCCCCCGACGAGGTGCTGGCCGTGGCCCGCGCCGGGGCGGCGGCGGGGTGCCACGAAGCGCTCTTCACGTTGGGTGAGGCGCCCGAGGAGCGCTACCCCGTGGCGCGGGCGTGGCTCGACGAGCACGGCTACGGGTCGACGGTGGACTACCTGCGCGCCGTGTGCGCCCTGGTGCGCGACGAAACGGGCCTGCTGCCCCACGCCAACGCCGGGGCGTTGGCGCCCGAGGAGCTGGCGCTCTTGCGGACCGTGTCGGCCAGCCAGGGCATGATGCTCGAGTCGCTCGACCCCGACCTGGACTGTCACCGTGGGGCCCCCGACAAGACGCCGGAGCGGCGGCTGGCCACGCTCGAGGCCGCCGGCACCCTGGCCGTGCCCTTCACCACCGGGATCCTGGTCGGCATCGGCGAGTCGCGTCCCGAGCGGATCAGGGCCCTGGAGGCCATCGCCGACGCACACCGACGGCACGGGCACGTGCAGGAGGTGATCGTCCAGAACTTCCTGCCCAAGCCGGGCACGGCCATGCACGGCCACCCACCGTGCCCGCCCGAGGAGCTGTTGTGGAGCATCGCCGTGGCGCGGATCGTGCTCCCCCCCGACGTGCACGTCCAGGTCCCCCCCAACCTGTCCGACGACCTGCGGCCCCTGCTCGACGCCGGCCTCGACGACTGGGGCGGGGTGTCGCCGCTCACCGTCGACCACGTGAACCCCGAGCGCGCCTGGCCCGCCCTGGACGTGCTCCGCGTGGCGACCGAAGCCGCCGGCATGACGCTCGCACCCCGGCTGACGCTCCACCCCTCCTACGCCCTCGACCCCGAGCGGTGGCTCGACCCCGCCATGCGCTTCGCCGTGCTCGACCGCGCCGACGCCGAGGGGCTCGGCCGCGACCACACCTGGTCGCCGGGCAGCACCGAGGCCCCCCCGACCCTCCTGCACGGCGGTGCACCGTCCGGCGCCCGGGCCGGCGCGGTGGCCGAGGTGCTCGAAGGGGTGGCACTGGGCCAAGAGGTCGGCGAGGACCAGATCGTGACGCTGTTCTCGGCGCGCGGGCCCGAGGTGCGGGCCGTGGCCGAGGTCGCCGACCAACTGCGGTCCGACGAGGTCGGTGACGTCGTCACTTGGGTGGCGAACCGCAACATCAACTACACCAACGTGTGCACCTTCAAGTGCCGGTTCTGTGCCTTCTCCAAGGGCCCGCTGTCGCTCAACCTGCGGGGCGCGCCGTATCTCCTCGAGCTGAGCGACATCACCGAGCGCGTCACCGAGGCCGAGGCTGCCGGCGCCACCGAGGTGTGCCTGCAGGGTGGCATCCACCCGAGCTTCGACGGCGACTACTACCTCGAGGTGATCCGGGCCGTGCGGGCCGCCTCGGAGCGCATCCACATCCACGGCTTCACCGCCCTGGAGGTGACCGAGGGGGCGCGGCGCCTCGACGAGCCGCTCGTCGAGTACCTGACGCGCCTCAAGGAGGCGGGTCTCGCCACTCTCCCCGGCACGGCGGCGGAGATCCTCGACGACGAGGTGCGGGCCGTGCTGTGCCCGGACAAGATCAACACCGAGCAATGGCTCGAGGCGCACCGCGTGGCCCACAGCATCGGGCTGCGCTCCAACGTCACCATCATGTTCGGGTCGGTGGAGCAACCCCGCTCGTGGGCGCGCCACATCGTGGCGACGCGTGACCTCCAGCGCGAGACGGGTGGGTTCACCGAGTTCGTCCCGCTGCCCTTCGTGCACATGGCGTCCCCCATCTACCTGCAGCGCAAGGCCCGACGAGGCCCGACCTTCCGCGAGGTGCTGCTCATGCACGCCGTGGGGCGCATCGCCTACCGGGGGTGGATCCGGAACATCCAAGCCAGCTGGGTCAAACTCGGCGCGGCCGGTGTGACCCAGGCCCTCCAGGCCGGGGTGAACGACCTCGGAGGGACTCTCATGGACGAGAACATCTCGCGCGCCGCGGGCGCCAGCCACGGCCAGCGCATGGACGAGGACGAGTTCCGGGCGCTGGTGGAGCCGATCGGCCGACGCCTCGAGCAGCGCACGACCCTCTACGGCCGCGTGCCCGCCCCCTGCTGACGATGCCGGACGAGGACGAGGACGAGGAACTGTCGCCCTCCATCCCCCTGGCGGCCGACAGCGCCGGGTCCGAGGACATCACGCCCGACGAGGCCCTCGAGCCCGAAGAGCAAGATCTCGTCGACGCCCTGCTCGACTCGGCGGGGGTCACCGAGCGGCGCGATCTGTACCGCGGCATCATCGGCACCGTGGTCCATCTGGCCGAGGAGCACACCGATCCCCTCGACCTCAAGCTGGCCCGGGCGGCCATGGCGGAGATGGCCGAGGCCTTCCGCGTCTTCCGCCCCTTCCGGGTCGAGCAGAAGGTGACCTTCTTCGGGTCGGCCCGAACCCTGCCCGACGACCCGCTCTACCTCCAGGCGCGGCGCCTGGCCGAGCGCATGGCCCACCACGGCTGGATGGTCGTGACCGGGGCCGGCCCGGGCATCATGGCCGCCGCCATGGAGGGCGCAGGCCGCGAGCGTTCGCTCGGCGTCAACATCCGGCTCCCGCACGAGCAGGGAGCCAACGAGTTCATCGCCCAGGACCCGAAGCTGGTGGAGATGCGCTACTTCTTCACCCGCAAGCTCATGCTCATCAAGGAGTCCGACGGCTACACCGTGCTCCCCGGCGGCTTCGGCACCCTCGACGAGGCCTTCGAGCTCCTCACCCTGCTGCAGACGGGCAAGGCCCAGCCCGCGCCTCTCGTCCTCCTCGACATCCCCGGCGGCACCTACTGGGACGGATGGCGCGCCTTTCTCGACGCCGAGGTCGCCTCGCGTGCGCTCGTGTCCCCCGAGGACCACGCCTTGTTCAAGATCACCTCCGATGTCGACGAGGCGGCCGACGAGCTCCTCGGCTTCTACCGCAACTACCACTCGTGCCGGTGGGTCGGCGACCTCCTCGTGATGCGCCTGCGCCAGGCTCCCACCCGGCCCCAGCTGCACCAGCTGACCGAGTCGTTCGCCGACATCATCACGAGCGGCACGATCCGGCCCACCAAGCCGCTCGGACCGGAGCGCTCGAGTCGCGACCACCTCGACCTGCCGCGCGTGGCGCTTCGCTTCGACCGCATCCACTACGGCCGTCTGCGCCAGCTCATCGACGCCCTGAACGCCCTCTGACCCCGCCGGCACGCGGAAGGACCCGGTCCCACGGGGATCCGGGGCCCTCCGACCGTCACCGGCCGGCTCGTAGGACCCGGCGGCGCCCTACGAGATGCCGCCGGCCGCCAACGCCGACTCGAGGATGCCGGCCATCTCCTGCTCGCCCTTGGCGTTCGGATGCACGGAGATGCCCCCGTTGGTGGCGATGATGGGATTGATCCACTGGTTCGACCCCGAGGCGCACGATCCGTGCCCCACGAACTGCGAGTAGGTCGACACGTAGTGCACCCCGACCGCCGCCGCCTCGGTCTGGATCATGGCGTCGAGGTCCAGCTCCAGGCTGTTCAGGTACGACGTGTCGCCGTTGCTGAGGGGCATGGTCGGGTAGCACCCGCCACTCGAGGGGAGGATGTCGGGGTAGCCGAGGACGTACACCTGGGCGTTCGGGGCGGCGGCCTTGATGGCGGCGAAGGTCTGCTTGACCGTCGACGCGTCCGAGGCCACGTCGTTGGTGAACGTGTTCCCGTACACGGCCTTGCACGGGCTCCCGATGTTGAACACGTCGAAGATGTCGATGACGCCGCAGTCCACCAGGGCCGAGACGAACAGCCCGTTGTCGTTGCCGCCATCGGTCAGCGTCACGAGCTGGGTCGACGACGACAGGGCGTCGACCTGGGGCCCCACTCCCGGGTACTGCGATGCGGTCGTGAGGTCGGCCGAGGTGGCCCCCGAGCACGACACGTCGTTCAGCGACGCCCCGAGGTACGACGCCGTGTCGAAGGGGTAGCTCGCCGATGACTGCAGGCACAGGAGATTGCCCGTGGTGGCCCCGTCGAGCGGGCCCGCCGAGTACGAGTCGCCCAGGGCCACGTACTGCAGCGCCGTCTTGGCATGCGCCGCCGGCACGGCGACGCCGAGGGCGGCGAAGGTCGAGGCCAACAGCAGGCCGGATCCCACCAGGACCCGCACCGGCCGACGACGCAACGTTCTGGCTCTCATGGGTCTCCCCCGCCGTGGTACCGACGCGCCCCGTTTGTTGCGCACGCTCTGCAACGGACCGTACACAACGACGCACCGGCGATCCACGCCGCTCGCCTCAGCCTGCGCTGTCGTCGTCCCCGTGGGCGCCGCTCCCGCTCGGACGCAGCAGCACCACCGCCTTCTCCACCGCCCGGCGGGCCCGGGTGAGACGCCGCTCCTCGGCCACCAGGGCGGGATCGGGGTCCTCACCGCGCCGGGCCGCCCCCGACGCCACCGACAGGCGGTCGATGGCCAGGTCGGCCAGCTCCTCGGCGATGGCCTCGAGCCGGTCCGCCACGTCCTCGACGCTCACGGCACCACCACTGCCGCCGGCACCGGCACCGGCACCGGTACAGCACGCATGCCCACGCCCTCAGCCGTCCCGGGCCGGCAGGTCCACCTCGAGGATGTCGAGGGCACCGTCGGCCACCCTGGCCCGGAGCACTTTCTTGTCGAACTTGCCCACCGAGGTCTTGGGGATCTCCGCCGCGAAGCTCCAGCGCTCGGGCAGCCACCAGCGCGCCACGCGGCCCGACAAGAAGGCCAGGATCTCCGCCGCTTCGGGTTGCGCGCCCTCGGCCGTCACCACCACCACGAGCGGCCGCTCGTCCCACCGTTCGTCGGGCACACCGATGACCGCCGCCTCGTACACCCCGGGGTGCGCCATCACGGCGTTCTCGAGCTCGACCGACGAGATCCATTCCCCCCCGGACTTGATGACGTCCTTGGTCCGGTCCGAGATCTGCATGTACCCGCGGTCGTCGAGCGACCCGACGTCCCCGGTGCGCAGCCACCCGTCGTGGAAGCGGTCCGGTGAGGGGTCGCCGTAGTACGAGGCGGTGATCCACGGACCGCGCACCTCGAACTCCCCCACCGACGCGCCGTCGTTGGGCATGACGGCGCCCTCCTCGTCGACGACGCGCAGCTCGACCCCGGCGATGATGCGCCCTGTCTTCGCCCGCCAGTCCATCTCCTCTTCGGGTGCGATGCCCTTCGGGGGCCGGCCGAAGGCGCACACCGGGCTCGTCTCGGTCATCCCCCAGCCCTGGATCATGGTGACGCCGAAGCGCTCCTGGTAGGCCTCCATGAGCGAGCGCGGCACGGCGGAGCCCCCCGCCGTGACCAGCCGCAGCGTCGACAGGTCCACCGCGTGGTTCTGGGCGTAGTGCAACAGGTCGTTCCAGATGGTGGGCACACCGAGCGACAGCGTGACGCGCTGCTCGCGGATCATGCGGGCGAGGGGCTCGGCCTGCAGGAAGCGCTCGGGCAGGATGAGGTCGGTGCCGGCGAAGAAGGCGGTGTACGGCATGCCCCACGCGTTGGCGTGGAACATGGGCACGATCACAAGGGCGCGGTCGGATTCGCTCGCCCCTACGCAATTGACGGTCATGCCCGCGAAGGCGTGCAGCCAGGTGGAGCGGTGGCTGTAGACCACGCCCTTGGGGTTGCCCGTGGTGCCGCTCGTGTAACACATCGACGCCGCCTGACGCTCGTCGAGGTCGGGCCAGGAGAATCCCGGCTCCTCGGCCGAGACCAGCTCGTCGTAGGACAGGGTGTCGCCCAGTCCGGTCGTGTCGCCCTCCCCCACCACGATGACGTGCTCCACGGTCTTGCACTCGGCCCGCACCCGGGCGAACAGAGGCGCCACCGAGGCGTCGAGGATGACGACCTTGTCCTCGCCGTGGTTGACGACATAGGAGAGCTGCTCGGGGAAGAGGCGGATGTTGAGGGTGTGCAGCACCGCCCCCATGGAG
Organism: Acidimicrobiales bacterium; assembly: GCA_049514335.1. Lineage (GTDB taxonomy): Bacteria > Actinomycetota > Acidimicrobiia > Acidimicrobiales > UBA8190 > JBEKVE01. The sequence continues at coordinate 23,697 of JBEKVE010000007.1, read as the reverse complement.
GGGACCGCCAGGTAGGCCTCGAGGTGCTCCTGGTCGTTCCAGGCGAAGGTCCCCACCCGGTCGTCAGCGCCCACGCCGAGCCGCTCGAGCGCCCGCGCCAGGCGCTCGGCCCGCGCCCCCACCTCGGCGAACGTGGCCTCCCGGTACCCCTCTTCCCGGGCCGTGACCACCCTGCTGTCGCCATACACCGACACGCCCCGCCGGAGGATGCCGCTCACCAACAGGGGGCCGTCCTGCATCGTGCTCTGCATGGCCGGAGCATATCGGTGCCCCGCTGGCCGGTCCGGGCCGGCCGCACGGCACGGCCCGGACAGACGCAATACCCTCGCACCATGGACCGCACCGAGGCACTCGAATTCATAAAGGCCAACCACCGCGCCGTGCTCGCCACCACCCGGGCCGACGGGGGCCCGCAGTTGTCGCCGGTGGCAGCAGCGGTGGACGGCGACACCGTGGTGGTGAGCACGCGCGAGACCGCGCTCAAGACGAAGAACCTCCGGCGGCGGCCCCACGCCGCGCTGCTCGTCTTCACCGACGCCTTCTACGGGGAGTGGGTGCAGGTGGAAGGCCCGGTGGAGGTGGTGTCGCTGCCCGACGCCATGGACGGGCTCATGGCCTACTACCGCCAGGTCGGGGGCGAGCACCCCGATTGGGACGAGTACCGGGCGGCCATGGAGCGCGAGCGACGGGTGCTGCTGCGCATCACCGTCGAGCGGGCCGGGCCCGACCGGGCGGGCTGAGCACCGGAGGCCGGTGGCGGACGGCGCCACCGGTAGGGTACGCCGGTCCGTGGCAGCGCACCCGGTGCCACACGGAGGAGCGACGGAGAGGGAGGGCACATGGGGCAGGTCAACACGGTGCGGGGCCCGATCGACGCATCGGCGCTGGGGGCGACGCTCATGCACGAGCACGTGTTCGTGCGCTCGCCCGAGGTGGCCGCCAACTGGCCGACGGGGTGGGACCGCAAGAGCCGGGTGGCCCAGGCGGTCGACCGCCTGCACGAGCTCAAGGCGGCGGGCATCGACACCATCGTCGACCTCACCGTGGTGGGCCTGGGCCGCGACATCGAGGTCGTCCAGGAGGTGGCGTCCCAGGTCGACCTGCACATCGTGGTGGCCACCGGGCTCTACACCTACAACGACCTCCCCCACTACTTCGACTACCGGGGGGCGGCGTTCCGGCCGAACAACGTGGACATCCTCGACGAGTTCTTCCTCCACGACATCGAGGAGGGGATCGCCGGATCCGGCGTCCTTCCCGGCATCCTCAAGTGCGCCACCGACGAGCCGGGCCTCACCCCTGGTGTGGAACGGGTGCTGCGCGCCGTGGCCCGGGTCCATCGTCAGACGGGCCTTCCCATCTCGACCCACACCCACGTCGGTACCCACCGGGGTATCGACCAGCAACGCGTGTTCGGGGAGGAGGGTGTCGACCTCACCCGGGTGGTCATCGGCCACAGCGGCGACAGCACCGACCTCGCCTATCTCGGCACGCTCCTGGAGGCGGGGTCCACCTTGGGGATGGACCGTTTCGGCGTCGACGCCTACTGCCCGACGCCCGAGCGCGTCGAGACGGTGGCGCGCCTGTGCGAGCAGGGCTGGGCCGACGCCCTCGTCCTCTCCCACGACGCGGGCTGCCACATGGACTGGTTCGACGACGACTTCCTCAGCGCCGCTCAGCCCAACTGGCACTTCCTGCACATCAGCCACGACGTCCTGCCGGCGCTGCGCGAGCGGGGCGTGAGCGCCGATCACATCGACGCCATGCTGGTGCGAAACCCCCGCCGCATCCTCGACCACGGTGCCGCCTACTGACGTGCCGGCCCCGTCGCCGACGGAGCATGGCCGGTGCACGGACGCGTCACACCGGCCACGGGGGTGCGCGCCGCGACCCGAGTCGGCTCGGCACCGGCATGGGACGACCGGTGCCGAGCCCGTGACTTCGGGCCGTGTCGTCGCTGAACCGCTCGTTCCGACGACGTCTGCGAGTGTGCGCGACATGGATCAACCGACCCTCATCGGATCGTCAACTTCCGCGCAACGAGGTCGAGCTACCACCCTCCGAGCAGAGGTGGCTCTGCCACCGTGACAGCCGGCGCTGACGGGGTCGGCCCGGGGCGGCGAGGGAGAGAGCCGACGGCTGACGTCCGGGCACCCCGGGAGCACGTGGCTGGCCGACGGCACCCGGCGCGGCCGTGGCGCGCTCGGTACGCTCGGCCCTTCCGCGCCGGTGGCGCGCCGAGCCAGGAGACGACCCCGTTGCCCGAGTTCACCTCCTACCTCCCGGGGACTCCGTCGTGGGTCGACCTGTCGACGTCGGAGGTGACCACGGCCCAGGCCTTCTACTCGTCGCTGTTCGGCTGGAGCGTGGGCGACACGGGCCCCGACGGCGGCGGGTACGCCATGTTCCTGCTCCGCGGCAAGTACGTCGCCGGCGTGGGGCCGCACGTCGCCGAAGGTCAGCCCTCGGCGTGGACCACCTACGTGAGCGTGGAGGACGCCGACGCCACCACCGAGAAGGTCCGGGCTGCCGGCGGCCAGGTCGTGGTGGAGCCCATGGACGTCCTCGACGTGGGGCGCATGGCCGTCCTCGTCGACCCGACCGGCGCCCCCTTCGCCATCTGGCAGCCGCGCGCCCACCAGGGCGCCCAACTCGCCGACGAGCCCGGGGCGTTCTGCTGGAACGAGCTCCAGACGCGCGACACCGCGGCAGCGGAGGCCTTCTACACGTCGGTGTTCGGATGGGAGCCCCGCACCAGCGACATGCCGGGCATCGCCTACACCGAGTGGCGACAGGGAGAGCACACCGTGGGCGGCATGATGACCGTGCCCGACGAGGTCCCGCCCCAGATCCCGGCCTACTGGCTCGTGTACTTCGCCGTCGAGGACTGCGATGTCACCGTGGCCAAGGCGACCGAGCTCGGGGGGGCGAGCCTCCTGGAGCCCACCGACATCGCGCCGGGACGATTCGCCGTGCTCACCGACCCGGCGGGAGCGGTCTTCGCCGTCATCACCATGCGGATGAGCGCCGGAGCGCAGCGGTAGCTCAGAACGCCGACCACTCCCGACCGAACCACCGTCGGATCCGGGTCGTCCCGAAATCAGCCTTCTGCTCGGCCAGCTGATGCGACGGCCCCTCGAAGGATCCCGACGGCGCCTGACCGGGCGAGAACGTCACGTCCACCCCCGCCACCTGGTCGTTGCCGAACTCGAGATAGCACCGGCCGTGCCCGTCGTACCCGGTTGACGACGCGTCGCCGGCGATGATGGCGTCGGCGACCACGGCGGCCTGGCCTTCGGCGAAGACCCCCGCCTTGGGCGTGCCAACGCTCGTCACGTCGCCCACGGCGTAGACGCCGGGGAACGACGTCTCGAGGGTGCGCGGGTCCACCGGGATCCAGCCGTCCACGCACAGGCCCGACTCCTCGACCACCGGCGGTACGTGGTGGCGGGGAACGCCCAGGAACAGGTCGTATGACATGTCGCTGCCGTCGGCGAAATGTGCCACGTGACGCGCCGGATCGAGCGAGCGCACGACCTGTCCCGGGCACCACCGGATGTCGCGCTCGGAGAACGCCGTCAACAACGCATCCGACGCCCCCGGGGACGGGGGGATCGGTCTCGGAAGCGGCATGACGAGCGACACCTCCGATGCCCCCCGCACACCACGTCGGGTGAGCAGATCGTGCACGAGCAGCGCCGTCTCGCTCGGGGCGGGTGGGCACTTGAAAGGGGTCGAAGTGACCCCCACCACGACGTGCCCACCGGCGAAGCCGTCCAGGACCTCCCGGAGGGCGAAGGCGCCCGGCACGGTGTAGAACTCGTGCCCCGCTTCCACCAGGCCGGGGGTGGCGGCCGGGTCGAGGTCCGCCCCGAGGGCGACGACCATGACGTCGGCCTCGAAGGTCCCGGCGTCGGTGTCGACCGATCTGCGGACTGGGTCGATGGACCTGATCATGCTGCGCACGAAGCGCACGCCGGGCTTCACCATATCGGCGTAGGGATGGACGACCGCCTCCGGCGCGGTCCGTCCGAACATGACGTCGAGCTTGGAGAAGCCGAAGACGAATCCCTCGTTCTTGTCGATCAGGACGAGATCGAGGGCGTCGCCGAAATGCTCCGACAGCCTCGTCGACAGCTCGAGACCACCGAACCCCCCACCGAGCACGAGGACGCGCATCGGGCGATGGTAGCGGCCGACACCTTCGGCCGCCGGGGGTGCAGCCGCGCTCAGCGCGCCTACGGGCGCCGATCGTCGAGGCGCGCCAGGACCCGCTGCCGGCGACCCGACCACGGCGTCAGGTACCACGCCGCCACACCGAGCGCCACGAGCGCGACCACGAGCACGAGCAGGGCCACGGCAGCGCCAGGGCCGTGGTGCAGCACCACCGCCCCACCCGGTGCCAGCAGGCCTGGCGGTATGAGATGGGCCGGTCCGGGCCCCGTCAGGATGCGACGGACCGGGGACACGGCGAAGGCCGCGCTCTGGCGTCCCGCCACCGCCGCCAGGGCGACGAGCGCAACGAGCGCCGTCAGCGCGGCCACGGCGACGGCCGCGATCGGCCGGCGTCGGAGCGTCCCCCCAGGGCGGGAGAACCCCGCCGAGGCCAACGGGGCGGCCCCGTCCACGGGGCCCGTCGCACTCGTGGCGTCGGTGACCGCACCGAGGCGCGCCACGTCGTTCATGGCCACCACGTCGGTCGGCACGGTGGCGAGCGCGGGGGCGGTCACACCCCGGGCCACGGCCCACGAAGCAGCGAAGCTCCGGGGATCGAAGGCGCTGTTGCCGAGCACGTCCTCGGCCGTCGCCCCCTCGGACCGGGCCTCGTCGAGATCCGCCATGAGGTCGGCGGCCATCTCGTTGGCGACGGGATCGGGGACTCCGAGGAAACGCCACTCACGTCGGCACTCTTCGACGTACTCGTTCACGGGGCCACCTCCGACTGCGCGTCGTTCTTCGAGGGCAGCGCACCGTCACCGGCGTTCGAGGACGCCCATCGCGACACCTGGCCGCGTCGTCGCCCCCGGCTACCCATGCACCACAAGCTACCAGCCACTACCTCGCGAAGCAGGAATCGAGCCGGCTCAGACGAGCGGCGACGTCACCGGCTCAGCGGGGTGGCCCGGCGTCACCGGCTCAGCGGGGTGGCCCGGCGTCACCGGCTCAGCGGGGTGGCCCGGCGTCACCGGCTCAGCAGGGTGGCGGTGATGGTGCCGCTCCCGCCGCTGGCGTTGGAGAAGTCCCCGTTCATGACGGTGCGGCCCCCGGTCGTGCTCACGGTGGCGGTGCCCGTCTCGGAGCCCGTGCCCAGGGTGAAGGTGAACGACACCGACGTCCCGAAGACCTTGCCGGTGGCCGAACCGAGCCCCACGGGCGAGGCCACCGTCCCGGCGAAGACCCCGTTGGAGGATTCGGACGTGACCCGCAGCGTCTCGGACGAGAAGGCGAGGTGGTAGACGACGAGCAAGCGCCACGTCCCGGCGATGTCGGTGGGGGCCACGGTCGCCGTGGTCGTCCCGGGTGCCGCCGGTGGGGAGGACGAGAACGGCCCGGACTGGGTCACCGCCAGGAACCCCGTCACCACGGCGCAGGCGGCGACGACCAGGCCCACCCGGGGCACGAGACCGAGGCGGCCGGGAACGTCGGCAGCGGTAGGGAGCACCGGTGCCGCCTCGGCAGGGCCGGGAGCAGGTGCGTCCCAGGCGGCGGCGGGCGGCTGGCCCTGGACGACCAACCGGACCGCGACGGGCCTGGTCGGCGGGGCCTGGACCGGCGGGGCCTGGACCGGCGGGGCCTGGACCGGCGGGGCCTGGACCGGCGGGGCCTGGACCGGCGGGGCCTGGACCGGCGGGGCCTGGACCACGGGGGTGTGGACCGGCGCCGGGGCGGGAGCGGGGTGCCGGGCGGGCCCTATGACAGGGGCGGGGGCGGGTATGCCCAGGTAGGCGTCTACACCGGGGTCGGGTTCGGACCAATCGGACCGACCTCGGCGACGGCGGCCGGGGCGACCACCCCCGGGCTCGAGCGTGGACCTGGGCACCCTGTCACATCGGCCCCCTCCGGAGTCGTCTTGAGGTGGGCGGCCTCAGCGCAGAGCCAGCTGACCAGGCACGAGAGGTGCCGGCAGGGCGGTATCGCCCATGAGCCACCGGTCCACCCCGGCGGCGCACGACCGGCCCTCGGCGATGGCCCACACGATCAGGCTCTGGCCCCGGGTCATGTCCCCGCACACGAAGACGCCCTCCCGGCTGGTCTGCCACCCGTCGTCGCAGGCCACGCTGCCCCGGGGGTCGAGCTCGAGCCCGAGCTCGCCCACCACGCCCTGGCGCTCGGCCCCCAGGAACCCCATGGCCAGAAGGACGAGCTCGCACGGCAACTCGAAGTCGCCGCCGTCGACGGGCTCGAACACCGGCCGGCCCCCCTCCAGGCGCATCGACACCTGCTGGCCCCGAAGCGCCCGCACCGCGCCGTCGTCGTCGCCGGCGAAGGCCGAGGTGGTCACGCCGTAGAGGCGCTGGCCGCCCTCCTCGTGGGCGGACGAGGTCCGGAACACGAGGGGCCACGTGGGCCAGGGGTTCTCGTCGGCGCGCCCTTCGGGCGGCCGGGGCAGGATCTCGAGCTGGTGCACCGACAGGGCGCCCTGGCGATGGGCCGTGCCCAGGCAGTCGGCTCCCGTGTCCCCGCCACCGATGATGATGACGTGCTTGCCGCGCGCCGTGATGGGGGTGGAGCCGATCATCCCTTCGCGCACCAGGTTGGAGGGCTTCAGGTAATCCATGGCCAGGTGGATGCCGGCCAGCTCGCGACCGGGCACGACCAGGTCCCGGGGAAGGGTGGCGCCGCCGGCGAGGACCACGGCGTCGTGCTCGGCCATGAGCGACGCGCCCGACACCACCCGCACGTCGGGGGCGCACGCCGCGCCGGACCCCCGGCGCTGGCCGGGCTCGGTCCCGTCGTGGGCGATCTCCCCCGGCATGTCGTCCGGTCCGGAGCCGTCGGGGACGCCCACCGATGTCTTGCAGGAGAACTCGACACCCTCGGCGCGCAGCTGGGCCAGGCGACGGTCGAGGACCGCCTTCTGCATCTTGAACTCGGGGATGCCGTAGCGCAGCAGCCCACCGGGGCGCTCGGCCCGCTCGTAGACCACCACCCGGTGCCCGGCCCGGGCGAGCTGCTGGGCGCAGGCCAGGCCGGCCGGGCCCGAGCCCACCACCGCCACCGACTTCCCGGTGCGCGCCTCGGGTGGATGGGGCACCACCCAGCCTTCGGACCACCCCCGCTCGGCGATCTCGTACTCGACCCGCTCGATGGCCACCGGCTCGGCATTGATGCCGAGGACGCACGCCCCCTCGCACGGCGCGGGGCACAGCCTCCCGGTGAACTCGGGGAAGTTGTTGGTGGCGTGCAGCCGCTCCAGGGCGTCGAACCAGTCGCCGCGGTAGACGAGGTCGTTCCACTCGGGGATGAGGTTGCCGAGCGGGCACCCTTCGTGGCAGAAGGGGATGCCGCAGTCCATGCAGCGCGCCCCCTGGCGCTGCGCCTCCTCCTCGGGGAACGGCTCGTACACCTCGCGCCAGTCCCGGAGCCGGACGGGCACCGGACGCCGGGGCGGTAGGGACCGCTCGTACTCGACGAACCCCGTGGGCTTGCCCATGTCGTCCCCGCGCCCTCAGCCGTGGGCGGCGGCCATGACCGCCACATCCACCGACACGCCCTCGTCCACGGCCCGGCGGGTGGCTTCGAGCACCCGTCGGTAGTCGCTCGGCATGACCTTGACGAAGTCGTCGAGGGCCCGCTCCCACGAGGCCAGGAGCCGCTGCGCCACCTCCGAGCCCGTCTCCTGTGCGTGGCGCGCCACCACTGCACCCAGCCAGCGGCGGTCCTCGTCGTCGAAGGGGTCGAAGTCCACCATCTCGAAGTTCACCCGCTCCGAGAAGTCGCGTTCGGGGTCGTAGACGTAGGCGATGCCCCCCGACATCCCGGCGCCGAAATTGCGGCCCGTGGGTCCGAGCACCACCACCCGTCCCCCCGTCATGTACTCACAACCGTGGTCGCCCACACCCTCCACGACCGCCGTGGCCCCTGAGTTGCGCACGCAGAAGCGCTCCCCCACCTGGCCGCGCACGAAGCACTCCCCCGCCGTGGCGCCGTACAGCACGACGTTGCCGGCGATGATCTGCTCCTCGGCCAAGAAGGGCGACACCTCGGGGGGGCGCACCACCACCCGGCCGCCGGACAGGCCCTTGGCCAGGTAGTCGTTGGCGTCGCCGATGAGCCGCATGGTGACGCCCCGGGGCACGAAGGCGCCGAAGCTCTGTCCGGCCGAGCCCCGGAAGGTGAGATCGATCGAATCGTCGGGCAGCCCGGTCCCGCCGTGGCGTGACGTGATCTCGTAGCCGAGCAGCGTGCCCACCGTGCGGTCGACGTTGCTGATGGGCAGCTCGAGCTGGACGGTGCCTCCCTCCTCGAAGGCGGGCCGGCACGCGTCGATGAACTGGTGGTCGAGCGCCCGGTCGAGGCCGTGGTCCTGGGACCGCCGGCACAGCCGGTCGGTCGGGGGGCCCTCCTCGGGCGTGGCCACGATGGGCGACAGGTCGAGGCCGTGCGCCTTGTAGTGGTCGGTGGCGGTCACGGCGTCGAGCAGGTCGACGCGCCCCACGGCCTCCTCGATGGAGCGCAGGCCCAGAGCGGCCAGGTACCCGCGCACCTCCTCGGCCACGTACTCGAAGAACGTCTCCACGAACTCGGGCTTGCCGGCGAAGCGCTTGCGCAGCTCGGGGTTCTGGGTGGCGATGCCCACGGGGCAGGTGTCGAGGTGGCAGACGCGCATCATCACGCAGCCCGACACCACGAGCGGCGCCGTGGCGAAGCCGAACTCCTCGGCTCCGAGCAGCGCCGCCACCACCACGTCGCGCCCGGTCTTCAGCTGCCCGTCCACCTGCACCACGATGCGGTCCCGCAGGCCGTTCAGGACGAGGGTCTGCTGGGTCTCGGCCAGGCCGAGCTCCCACGGGATGCCGGCGTGCTTGATCGAGGTGAGCGGGCTGGCGCCGGTCCCCCCGTCGTGGCCCGAGATGAGCACCACGTCGGACTTGGCCTTGGCCACTCCCGCCGCCACCGTGCCCACGCCCACCTCGGCCACCAGCTTGACGTGCACCCGGGCCCGCGGGTTGGCCGACTTGAGGTCGTGGATGAGCTGGGCGATGTCCTCGATGGAGTAGATGTCGTGGTGGGGCGGGGGCGAGATGAGACCCACGCCCGGGGTGGAGAAGCGGGTCTTGGCGATCCACGGGTAGATCTTGTGACCGCCCAGCTGCCCGCCCTCTCCGGGCTTGGCCCCCTGGGCGATCTTGATCTGGAGGTCATCGGCGTTCACGAGGTACTCGCTCGTCACGCCGAAGCGCGCCGACGCCACCTGCTTGATGGCGCTGCGCCGCAGGTCGCCGTTGGCGTCGGGGACGAAGCGCTCGGCGTCCTCGCCCCCCTCGCCGGTGTTGGACTTGCCCCCCAACCGGTTCATGGCGATGGCCAGCGTCTCGTGGGCCTCGGCCGAGATCGACCCGTAGGACATGGCACCGGTGGCGAAGCGCTTCACGATGTCGGACACGGGCTCGACCTCGTCCACGGGCACGGGCGGCAGCACCCCCTCGCGGAGCCGCAACAGGCCGCGCAACGTGGCCAGGTGGGCCGACTGGTCGTCGACCAGCTTCGTGTACTCGCGGAAGATGTCGTAGCGCTTGGCCCGCGTGGCGTGCTGGAGCTTGAAGACGGTCTTCGGGTTGAAGAGGTGGACCTCCCCCTCGCGCCGCCACTGGTACTCGCCGCCCACCTCGAGCTCGCGATGGGCGCGCTCGGTGGGCCGGTCGAGGTGCGCCAGGCGGTGGCGGGCGGCCACCTCCGACGCCAGGACGTCGAGGCCCACGCCCTCGATCCGGCTCACCGTGCCGGTGAAGTACTCGTCGACCACCTCGGAGGCGAGACCGACGGCTTCGAAGATCTGGGCGCCGGTGTACGACGCCACGGTGGAGACGCCCATCTTCGACATGATCTTGATGACGCCCTTGCACGCCGCCTTTATGTAGTGGGTGCGCGCCTGGCGGGGGGTGACCCCCTGCAGCAGGTTGTGGGCGATCATGTCGTCGATGGTCTCGAAGGCCAGGTAGGGATTCACCGCCGACGCCCCGAACCCGATGAGCAGGGCGATGTGGTGCACCTCCCGGGCGTCACCGGTCTCCACCACGAGGCCCACCCTCGTGCGCGACTTCTCGCGCACCAGGTGCTCGTGCACCGCCGCGGTGAGCAGGAGCGAGGGGATGGGGGCCAGCCGCGCGTTGGAGTTGCGGTCGGACAGGATGATGACGTTGGAGCGAAGCGCGATGGCGATGCTGACCCGCCGCCGGACGTCCTCGATGGCGTCGCGCAGCGCTTCGCCGCCCCCGGTGGGGTCGAACAGGCCGTCGATGGCGAAGGCGTCGTATCCCGGCGTCTCGCCGTGCTCGTTGACGTAGGCCAGCTTGGCCAGCTCGTCGTTGTCGATGACGGGGTTGGGCAGGATGATCTGCCGGCACGACGCGGCGGTGGGCTCGAGCAGGTTCCCCTCGGGTCCGAGCTTCGATCGCCCCGACGTGACGAGCTCCTCGCGGATGGCGTCGAGCGGCGGGTTGGTGACCTGGGCGAAGAGCTGCGTGAAGTAGTCGAACAACAGTCGCGGCCGGTCCGACAACACGGCGATGGCGGCGTCCTGGCCCATGGACCCGATGGGCTCAGTGCCGTTCTTGGCCATGGGGGCGAGGATGAGGCGCAGCTCCTCGTCGGTGTAGCCGAACTGACGCTGGCGCGTCACCACGGACGCGTGCTGGGGCGTGAGCATCATGCGCGGCGGCAGGTCGTCGAGGGTGACCTGCCCCTCGTCCAGCCACTGCTCGTAGGGGTGCTCGGCGGCCAGCTGGGCCTTGATCTCGGCGTCGTCGACGATCCGCCCCTGGGCCGTGTCCACCAGGAACATGCGGCCGGGCTGGAGGCGGCCCTTGCGCACCACGCGCGCCGGGTCGATGTCGAGCACCCCCACCTCGGAGGCGAGCACGACGAGGCCGTCGTCGGTGACCCAGTAGCGCGCCGGGCGCAGGCCGTTTCGGTCGAGTACACCGCCCGCCACCGTGCCGTCGGTGAACACCACGCCGGCGGGACCGTCCCACGGCTCCATGAGCGACGCGTGGAACCGGTAGAAGGCGCGCCGGGCGGGGTCCATGGCGGCGTGGTTCTCCCACGCCTCGGGGATCATCATGAGCACGGCGTGGGGCAGGCTGCGGCCACCCAGGTGCAGCAGCTCGAGCACCTCGTCGAAGGTGGCCGAGTCCGATCCCTCCGGGTCGCAGATGGGGAACAGCCGCTCGAGGTCCCCGGGGATGCGGTCGCTGGCGAGCAGGGCCTCGCGGGCCCGCATCCAGTTGCGGTTGCCGCGCAGCGTGTTGATCTCGCCGTTGTGGGCCAGATAGCGGTAGGGGTGGGCCAAGGGCCACGACGGGAAGGTGTTGGTCGAGAAGCGCGAGTGCACGAGGGCCAGGCCGCTGTCGAACGTGGGGTCGGACAGGTCGGCGAAGAACGGCGACAGCTGGTGCCCGGTGAGCATGCCCTTGTACACCATGGTGCGGGCCGACAGCGACACCACATAGGTGCCGGGCACGTCGTGCTCCACCCGCTTGCGCAGGCAGAACGCCAGTCGGTCGAGGGCGAGCGGGTCCGCCTCGGGGGGCGCCAGCAGCGGGACCACGACCACCTGGCGCAGACGCGGCTGGGCGAGCAGCGCCGAGGCACCGAGCAGTGACGGGTCGACGGGCACGTCGCGCCAGCCGAGGACGGCGAGGCCCTCCTCGCCGGCCAGCTCCTCGATGCGCCGGGCCGCCTTGACGGCGTCGTCGGGATCGGTGGGCAGGAACACGATCCCCGCCGCGTAGCGCCCCGCCTCGGGCAGCTCGAAGGTGCACGCCCCGGAGAGGAAGCGGTGCGGGATCTGCACCAGGATGCCGGCGCCGTCGCCGGTGGCCACCTCGGCACCGGTGGCACCACGGTGCGCCAGGTGCTCGAGGGCGGTGATGGCCTGGCGCACGAGCTCGTGGCTGCGCCGGCCCTGGAGGTCGGCCACGAGGGCGATGCCGCAGGCGTCGTGCTCGAGAGCGGGGTCGTAGAGCGGTGCCCCGGCATGGCGCCGTGGTCGCCAAGAAACAGGTGTCTGCTCGGTTGTCGTCACTCGGGTCACTCCGGGTTTCGTCCACGCCCGTGGTCGCTCGCATGGAGCGGCGGCTCGCTGGCGCCCGGGACGACATTGGCCCTGCTGCAGCCCCCGTAGGATACCCCGCGTGTACGGACCCCCTGCGCCACGGCGCCGGTGACCGTCCCGGAGCCGCCCGGCCCGGGCCGGGACCACTACGACGCCGTGGTGGTGGGGGCGGGCACGATCGGCCTGGCCGCCGCCTGGCGCAGCGCCCAGCGGGGCATGTCGGTGGCCGTGGTCGACCCCACCCCCGGGCGGGGGGCCTCGTGGGTGGCGGCGGGGATGCTCGCCCCGGTGAGCGAGGTCCACTACGGCGAGGAACCGCTCCTCGCCCTGGCGCTGTCGGCGGCACGCCAGTGGCCCGCCTTCGCCACCGACCTGGCCGCGGCGGCGGGCCGACCCGTCGGGTACCACGCCACGGGCACCCTCATCGTCGCCGCCGACGACGGCGACCGCGCCTGGGTCGAGGAGCTGCACGACTTCCAGCGCCAGCTCGGGCTCGAGGTGCAGTGGTGCACGGGGCGCGCCGCGCGCCGACTGGAGCCGGCATTGTCCCCGGCGGTGCGGGGCGCGGTGTGGGTGGCCGCCGATCACCAGGTGCACAACCGCATGCTGGTGGAAGCGCTCTTCGACGCCGCCACCGCCGCCGGCGTGGACGTGCACCGCCACCGCGTCGACACGGTGGAACGCGCCGGCGGGCGCGTGACCGGCGTCCGCCTGGACGACGGTGCGGTGCTCGCAGCGCCCACGGTCGTCGTCGCCGCCGGCAGCTGGTCGGCGTCCCTCGGCGGCCTGCCCGTCGGTGCCGTCCCCCCCGTCCGGCCCGTGAAGGGCCAGATCCTGCGGTTGCGTGCCGCCGAGCACGCCCCGCGCCTCGGCCGCACGGTGCGGGGCATCGTGGGCGGGTCGTCGGTGTACCTGGTGCCGCGCCAGGACGGCTCGGTCGTGGTGGGGGCCACCATGGAGGAGCGCGGCTTCGACACCGCCGTGACGGCGGGGGCCGTGTACGAGCTGCTGCGCGACGCGCACCGGGTGGTGCCCGGCGTCACCGAGATGGTCCTCGACGAGGCGGTGGCCGGCCTGCGCCCCGGCTCGCCCGACAACGCCCCGGTGGTCGGGCGGGCGGCCGTGCCCGGCGTGGACGGCCTGGTGCTGGCCACGGGTCACCACCGCCAGGGGATCCTGCTCACCCCGCCCACGGCCGACGCCGTGGCCGCCATGGTGGCCGGGGAGGAGCCCCCCGCCGAGATGGCGCCGTTCGGTCCGGGACGCTTCGCCCCCGTGACGGCCCCGGCCGGGACCTGACGCCCACCGTGGCGCGCCGGCGCAGCGCGTCGGTGGCGCCGGGGCGCGGCGGAGGTGTCATGCTGGCGCGGTGGGTGACCGAGGGTCACAACGGACCGGGCACACAGCGGCACGCCAAGGCGGACCCGGGCCCGACGACGAGCTGTACCTCGTGGTGAACGGCCTCGAGCGCACCGTCGGCGCGGGGGCGACGGTGGCGGACCTCGTCCGGTCGTGGTGCGCATCCCCCGACGGCATCGCCGTGGCGCGCAATCGGGAGGTGGTGCCCCGCAGCCAGTGGGCGTCGACCCCTCTGGCGACGCGCGACATGGTGGAGATCGTGACGGCGGCGGCCGGTGGCTGAGGACCCCGCGACGCCTGACCTCGTCGTGGCGGGGCGACCCCTGGCGTCGCGCCTGATCCTCGGCACCGGTGGCATCTCCAGTCTCGACGTCCTCGACGCCGTGGTGGAGGCGTCGGGCTCGGCGCTCGCCACCGTGGCCCTGCGCCGGGTCGACCCCGCGGCGCGCGGCGGCGTGCTCGACGTGCTGCGTCGGCGGGGCGTGGGGGTCCTGCCCAACACCGCCGGGTGCTTCACCGCCGCCGAGGCGGTCCTCACCGCCAAGCTGGCCCGCGAGGCGTTCGACACCGACTGGGTCAAGCTCGAGGTGATCGGGGACGAGGACACCCTCCTCCCCGACGCCGTGGAGCTGCTGGACGCCGCCGAGCAGCTGTGCGACCAGGGATTCGTCGTGCTCCCCTACACCAACGACGATCCCGTGCTGGCCCGTCGCCTCGAGCAGGTTGGCTGCGCCGCGGTCATGCCGCTGGGCTCGCCCATCGGCAGCGGGCTCGGCATCCGCAACCCGCACAACATCGCCCTCATCGCCGAGCGCTGCGGCGTCCCCGTCGTCCTCGACGCCGGCATCGGCACGGCATCCGACGCCGCGCTCGCCATGGAGCTCGGGTGTGCCGGGGTCATGGTGGCCACCGCCATCACGCGCGCCCGCGACCCGGTGCGCATGGCGGGCGCATTTCGCGCCGCGGTCGAGGCGGGTCGCGACGCCCGGCTGGCGGGGCGCATCCCCCGCCGCTACCTGGCCCGCGCCTCGAGCCCCGTCGAAGGCCTCCCCGACCTCTGACCTACGCTTGGAGGGTGGACCCCCGGGTGGCGATGACCATCGCCGGATCCGACTCGGGCGGGGGGGCGGGCCTCCAGGCCGACCTCAAGACCTTCGCCGCGTTGGGCGTGTTCGGCACGAGCGTCGTCACCGCCGTCACCGCCCAGAACACCGCCGCCGTCGTGGCCGTCGACCCGGTGCGCCCCGAGCTGGTGGAAGCGCAGATGGAGGCGGTGCTGTCGGACCTCGCCGTCCGGGCCGTCAAGACCGGCATGCTGGCGACGTCGGCGACCGTCGCCACCGTGGCCCGTTGGGCGGCGGAGGGCCGGCTCCCCAACCTGGTGGTCGATCCGGTCCTGGTCGCCTCGACGGGGCGTCCCCTGCTCGACGAGGACGGCGTCGCCGCCTACCGCGCCCTGCTCCTCCCCCACGCCGCCGTGGTCACACCCAACACCCGCGAGGCGGCGCTGCTCGCCGGGCACCCGGTGGAGGGCCTCGACGACATGGTGCGCGCCGCCCACCGGCTGGCCGACGGCGGCGCCGCCGTGGTGGTGGTCAAAGGAGGGCACCTGGGCGGGCCCGAGTCGCCCGACGTGGTGCTCATGGACGGAGCACTGGAAGTCCTCGACGGTCCACGGGTGGCGTCGCCCAACGACCACGGCACGGGCTGCACCCTGTCGGCGGCGACCGCCGCCCTCCTGGCCCGGGGCGCGACCGCGTTCGACGCCGTCGTCGGGGCCAAGGCCTTCGTCACCGCCGCCCTGCGGGGGTCGGCCACCTGGCGCCTGGGCGCGGGGCACGGACCGCTCGACCACTTCGGGTGGGGAGCGGGCGACGACGCTGCGCCGTGAGCCCCGATGCGGGTTCGGGGGCGGCGGGTCGTCCCCGCCACCCCCGGTCACCCACTGACGCCCACGGAATGGGCTGGTCACCCCCCGAGACGCAGCGCACCCGGCCGACGCCGGGAGCACCATCCCCCCCGGACCCTCTCGGGTCCCGGTCGCCGGACACTGTAGAGCCGACACCCCGAGCAGTCAACGCGTGACGTGACGTGTCACCACTCTGCGGAGTCACCGCCGAGATGGCGCCGTCCTCCCCCTGTACACTCGGCCCGCCCCGACCGGCCGTCGCCGCCCCCGACACCCGGCCGTGGTCACGCCGCCGATGCCGCCACCCACCGACCGCCCAGGTCCCGACGACCCCGCTTCGGGGCACGGCCCCTCGACGGGACGCGGGGGCACCGCCCTCGACGGCAGGCGCAACGGCCACGGCACCGCCGCGGACGAGGCCGGCACCGCCCTGGTGGCGGAGAGCCGGCGCCCGGCCGGCCCCAGCACCAAGCCCGCCCTGATCGTGTTCGGGCTCGCCTTCGCCATCTTCATCGTGGGCGTGGCCCTCGAGCTGGCGAGCGGCGACCAGAGCCGGCCCAGCGCCTCGCCCGCCTCGGTCACCACCGCCCGGGGGGCGGGGCTCCACGCCGTGCCCGCCCGACCCCTGCTCAAGACGATCGTCACCGCCGGGCAACCCCCCGACGACCTCCTCGACGCCCTGGCCGTCCCGCGCGGTTCGACAGCGGACCCGAGCTCGGCCATCAACCAGGGCGTCGAGTCCTACGACCGGTCACTGCGCTTCGAGGCCGGCACCACCGAGCAGCGTCTCATCACCTTCTTCCGGGCCCAGCTCCCGTCCGAGCACTGGAAGGTCCTGAGCCAGGGGCCGTCGTCGACGGCTCCGGGGTACCAGATCCTGGCGCAGCATCCCGCCAGTGACGGCCTCGAGTGGGAGCTGGGGGTGACGGTGGCGCCCACGGCCTTCGGCTCGCCGTCGGGCACGTCGACGACCGCCTTCACCTTCCGGTTGTTCTCCCAGTCCGACCAGGACTGAACCACCGGGTGGACCGCGGCTGCGCACGCGGGGTGGGGCGCGCCCGCTGTGGGCGCTCGGGACGGGCGCGGCGCGTCAGGCGGGAAGGGGCCGCCGTGGGGCCGCCGTGACGGCGCCGACGGCGGTGCCGGCCCGCGACCGTCCCGCCCCGGTGGAGACGGGGGAACGATCCCCGCCGGGCCCGTCGCCGGCGTCACCGGGCCCGCCCTGCGCTCGGGCACCCAGGGCGTCGAGCACCGGCGATCCGTCGTCGAGCACGGGGACGGGGTCGACGGTCTCCTCGCTCTTGAGCAGCCACGCCCACACGAAGAAGTCGACCGGGTAGAGCAGGTAGCCGACGCGTGTGGCCGGGGCGAGCAGGATGGCGATGGTCATGATCCACGCCACGAGACGCGACAGGGCGGCGGGCGTGTGCGGTCGGTGCCGGGCGAGCACGTAGCCCAGGACGAGGAGGCCCACCCCCGCCACCAGGACGGTGAACAGCCGGTGGATGCCGGGGAACAGTGACACGACGACGTGCCCGATGAGCGGGCTCGCCGCCGGCGAACGCACGCCGGCCAGCCCGAGCGGGAAGCGCACGACGTTCTCGATGAACGCCGACAGGTTCTCGGCCGCGGTGGGCAGCACGGCGGGGACCATGACCCCGACGGTGCCGGCGATGACCATCCACGAGGACCGGCGGGTGCGGCGGCCGTCGCGGTCCCGGGCCACCAGGAAGGCGAGGGCCACGAGCGGCCACGCCGTGATCTTCATCGACGCCGCCACGCCCAGCACGACGCCGGCCCACAAGGGCCGTCTTCGTTGCAGGAGCACCAGGCCGAGCAGCATGAGCGCGGCCACGGGGAGGTCGTCGCCCCCGGTGGCGAGGGGCAGCGCCGCGGTGGGCAACACCGTCATGCTCTGCAGCGCCAGCACGCGCGGCCCCGTCGGCCCCCGGCACAGGGCCATGGCGATGATGACCACGAAGATGGTGAAGACCGAGAACCCGATGCGGGCGTCGGTGAGACGCGGTGACGCATCGGTGCTCCGGGCCACGCCGAACACCGACATGAGGGGCAGGTAGGGGTTGTAGACGTCGTAGGCGGGCTGGCCCGGGGGCGCCTTGGGCGGCGACTTGGGGTTGATCTTGGTGTAGGGGTCCTGCCCGTGCGCCCACTTGCCGCCGCTGCCCTCCACCACCGCCACCTCGGGCTGGACGTGGGCGGTGCCCCCCTGGTCGGTGCGCCACAGCACTTCGAGCGACAAGGGCACGAGGGTCGCACCCAGCAGGACCACGAGGAAGATGGCGGCGCGCGGGCCCGTCCAGTGCCAGGTGGGGGCGTTGCCCCCGTCGAGGTGGTCGGCCACCACGGGCCGGCGCTCGGGGTGGGCGAGCGCGGCCCGGACCTTGCGCCGGTGACGGCGGGCGGCGAACGCGCTGGCCACGGCGCCGAAGGCGTAGGGGCCAACCGCCAGCCGGCCCCACTGCTGGTAGAGGCCGATGGAGGCGGCCTGCGCCGTGCCGATGGCAAAGAGGGCCGAGGCGGCGTACAGCACGGCGTCTCGCTCCACGGGGCTCCACGACGCCATCACCCGGCCGACCCGCCGCAGGCCCACAGGGCCGCTGGACATGAGCCCCATGGTAGGCGCTCCCCGCCCGGCGTCCGGTCCTCTTCGGCTGCACCCGTAGGCTTCGGCCCGTGGAGAGGTTCCCCGCCTTCGTGGTGCGCAAGGAGGGCGAGGACGTGCGCGCCGGCATGGAGGAGCTCTCTCTCGACGACCTCCCCCGGGGGGAGGTCCTGGTCGAGGTGGCCTGGTCCTCGGTCAACTACAAGGACGGCATGGTGAGCGTCCCCGGCAACCGCGTGGCGCGGACCTCGCCGCTCGTGCCCGGCGTCGACCTCGCCGGCGTGGTGGTGGCGAGCGACGATCCCGCCCTGGCACCGGGAACGGAGGTCCTCGCCCACGGCGGGGATCTCGGCGTGGCCCGGCACGGTGGCTATGCCCGGTACGCCCGCGTCCCGGCCGGCCAGGCACTGGCGCTGCCCCAGGGCCTCTCGGGGCGCGACGCCATGGTCATCGGCACGGCCGGGTTCACCGCCGCCCTGTCCATCGATGCGCTCGAGCAGTGGGGGCTGCGTCCGGGGGACGGGCCGGTGCTCGTGACCGGCGCCTCGGGGGGCGTGGGCTCCGTGGCGGTGGTGCTCCTGGCGGCCCGTGGCTACGAGGTGGTGGCGAGCACGGGCAAGCACGACGAGCACGACTGGCTCCGGGGCCTCGGGGCCGACCGGGTCATCGGCCGCGGCGATCTCGACGAGGCCCCCGGGCGCGTCCTGGCGCCGGAGCGATGGGCCGGCGCCGTCGACTGCGTGGGAGGCGACACCCTGGCCCAGATCGTGCGGGGCCTGCGCTACGGCGCCGCCGTCGCCGCCAGTGGCCTCACGGGAGGCTCCGGCCTCGACACCACCGTCTACCCCTTCATCACCAGGGCGGTGGCGCTGCTCGGCGTGGACTCGGTGCTCACCCCGGCCCCGCGCCGACGCGACGTGTGGCGCCGTCTGGGCGACGACATGCGCCCCGCCCGTCTCGAGGACCTGGTGGCGGACGAGGTCGCCCTCGGCGACGTCGCCCGTCCCCTCGCCGACATCCTGGCGTCGCGGGTGAGGGGCCGCGTCCTCGTGCGGGTGGGCGGCGCCTGAGCACGCCGCAGGTCAGGGCTGCTGCGGAGCGGTGGTGGGCGCGCCCGACCCGGGCACGAAGACCGGGGACACCGTCACCGTGCCGCTGTTGCACACGACGAGCGACTGCACCGTGATGGTGTCGGCGTCCGACGCGTGCGGCGGGAAGACCTGCATCGTGGCGGCCGTCGGGCAGGTGCTCTCCCCCGCCGTGGGCACGTCGGAGTAGCCCAGGTTGAAAGAGGCAGAGGCACCGGGGGCCAGGGTCAACGCCGCCGGGGCGACGTCAGTGAAGCTGTAGCTGCCGCCCTGGACCACGTGGGTGGGGATCTGTGCCCCGGAGCCGTCGAGCAACTGCACGCTCGGGAAGCCGTCCATGGGGCAGGTCGTGCCCGACAGGTTGCGCACGCCGATGGTGAGCTCGAGCGTCCCCGCCGCACCCTGGGAGCCGGTCACGGCCATCGCCAGGTCGCGTGCCGCGCAGGCCGTCAACCCCGACGCCGCCGTGGTGGAGGTCGAGCCCGTGGTGGTCGACGAGGCCGCCGTCGTGGTGGCGGTCGTGGTGGTGGTGGACCCGCTGTTGCCCGATGGGCCACCACCGCCGGAGCACGCCGACAGGCCCGCCGTCGCTGCCAGCGCACACAGCACGAGTGCCCGGCGCGACCGGGTGCTCGGCATCGGACGCGGGCCACCGACAGCGGCGCGGGGCATGACGACACCTCCTCGTGTCACCGGCACGCACCCAGGCGAAGGGTGGCGCCGGGCGGGCAGTCTCTCAGGAGCTGAAGTCCTCGGGGCGGACGGTGTCGAGGAACTGGCGGAACTCCCCCACCAGCTCGTCGGGGTTCGAATCGCCGTCCTCGTCTTCGTCCTCCGACGGCAGCAGGATGCCCTCGGCGTCCATGAGGTCGTCAGCCACGTACAGCGGGCTGCCCGTGCGCACCGCCAACGCCACCGCATCCGACGGCCGGCTCGACACGTTGAGCACGCCTTCGCCCCTCTTGAGCTGCAGCTCGGCGAAGTACGTGGCGGAGCGCAGCTCGGTGATGACCACGCGCTCGAGGGTGGCGCCGAGAGCCTCGACCACGTCGCGCAGCAGGTCGTGGGTCATGGGCCGCGGCGTGGCCACGCCCTGGATGGCGAAGGCGATGGCGGTGGCCTCG
Organism: Acidimicrobiales bacterium; assembly: GCA_049514335.1. Lineage (GTDB taxonomy): Bacteria > Actinomycetota > Acidimicrobiia > Acidimicrobiales > UBA8190 > JBEKVE01. The sequence goes on along the minus strand of JBEKVE010000007.1, from coordinate 3,317 downwards.
GGCGCCCCGATGAAGATGGGCAGGGTGCGACCCAGGCCTTCGGCCTCGGTGAGGAGGAGGACGGGGGTATTGGACTGGAGGTCCACCCGCACAGCGCTCAGCCGCACCTCGACCATGTCCTGCAACTTACCGCCCGTAGAGGGCTCCGACATACGCGTCGGGGTCGGATTCGAGGGTCCCGGGGTCACCTGTCGCGACGAAGGGCAGGTTGCGGTAGCGACCGCCGACGTCGAGCCCGTACCCGAGGAGCAGGTCGTCTCCGGCCTCGAAGCCGGTGAACCGCACGGGCACGGGCACGATCCGGCGGACGCGGCGGTCGAACAGCGTGCACACCTCGAGCGACGCCGGGCCCCGGCGCCCGAGCTCGCCCAGCACGTAGGTGCAGGTGAGCCCGGTGTCGACGATGTCCTCCACCAGGACGACGGCCCGGCCGTGCACGTCCAGGTCGAGGTCCTTGACGATGCGCACCCGCCCCGTGCCCGCCGCGTAGGACGAGATGGCCAGGAAGTCGACCTGACACGGTGCCGACATCTGGCGCGCCAGATCGGCCAGGAAGAGGATGCTGCCCTTCAACACCGCCACCAGCAGGACCCCGTCGGGGTGGGCGGCCGAGACCTCGGCTCCCAATCGGGCGACGGCGCCGGCCAGCTCGTGACGGTCGTGAAGGACCTGGGGGGCGCCGTGGGGCCCCGTCACCCGCCGAGCTGGTCGCGCAGAGCGTTGCGCAGCAGGACCTCCCGCACGCCCTGGCCGAGGCGGGTGAGCTCGGCCACCTCGTCGTGCGCCCGCTGGCGGGCTTCGGGATTCCGCTGCTTGAGCAGCGGCAGCACGATCTGCTCGATGAACCCGGCCTCGCGCTCGGCGGCGTGCTTGTGCAGGCGGAGGTGGCGGGCTTCCACGCCGTAGCGCGCGAACCCCGCCGCCATGCGCGCCACCACCAGGGCGTCTTCGTCGTAGTAGGCCACGCCCCCGATCATGCGCGCTGACACGAGCCCGTAGGACTGCAGCTCCTGCACCGACGCCAGGTCGAGGCCGCTCGCCTGGGCCAGCTCCTCGGCGGTCATGTCGGTACCCGACAGCACGGGGAGCGACGCCGCACCCAGCGCCGATCCGCCGGCCGCGGTGGGTGACGCATCGGGGGCAGGGCCATCGGCCACCCCGGCGCCCGACGACCGGCCGGCGCCCGGACGCGACGGCGCGCCCCGGTTGGCGGCGGCCCGCGCCCCGCCGTCTCCCCCGCCCACCGGTGTCGCACCCGCTGCGCCCTTGGCGCCACCGGCTGCGCCCGGGGCGGAACCCGACGGGGCCAGGGGCCTGGCCGCCTCGACCGGCGACCGGCGGACGGCAACCCCCGGTCCCCGCGCGCCGGCGCCACCCGACACGGCGCCGGCCACGGCCCGTCCCGACGGTGCCGCGCCACCACGCTGGGCGCCGGCCGCCATCCGGCCGTCACCGGCCCGCGGCACGACGCGCTCCTCGAACCCCGGGAGCTCCGCTCCGGCCGGGCCCGGCGCGCCGCGCCCGCTCGCCCGTCCCACCAGGACCGGCTCGGGGCGCTCGGCACCGGGTGCCCGTGCCCCGTCGGCCTCGGCGCTCAGCCCGTTGGTCTCGTCGGCGTCGGGGTCCTCCTGGTCGAGGCGGCCCTTGATCACCTTCAGGGGCAGGAAGTGCTCGCGTTGCTGGCGCAGCACCCAGCGAAGCCGCTCCACGTCGGCGTCGTAGAACTTGCGGTATCCCGACGGCGTGCGCTCCGGGTCGACCAGGCCCTGGCTCTCGAGGAACCGGATCTTGGAGATGGTGACGTCGGGGAATTCCTGGCGCAGCAGAGCCAGCACGTCCCCGATGGACAGGTACGTCCGACCGCTCATGTCGCTGTCCGCAGTGGCGTGCTCACTCGTCGGCCGCCGCCAGGTAGACGAGCTTGAACTTGCCGATCTGGACCTCGTCGCCCGATGCCAGCACCGCCTCCTCGATCCGCTCACGATTGACGTAGGTGCCGTTCAGCGATCCCACGTCACGCACCGTGTAGCCCTGGTGGCTCTTCATGAACTCGGCGTGGCGGCGCGACACGGTGATGTCGTCCAGGAAGATGTCGCTCTCGGGGTGGCGCCCCGCACGCGTGACGTCGGCCACGAGGTCGAACCTCGTCCCCGCGTTGGGGCCGCGCTTGACCACGAGCAACCCGGCACCGCTCGGCCGGTCGGGCATGGTCACGCTCAGCTCGTCCTCCCCCGACTCGCCCTGCGCGTCGACGGGATGGAGGGTGATGGTGGCGTCGGACGCCCCGACCGTGAGCACCGCGCCGCACGACGAGCAGAAGTTGGCGCCCGTCGGGTTGCGATGCCCGCAGTTGTTGCAGAACACGCCGTCCACGCTAGTCCTTCCCCCGAGCCCGCCGGCCCTGGCCTACGCCGAGATGAGCTCGGTGTAGCGGGCCGCATCGAGGAGTCCGTCGAGCGCCCCGGGCTCCGTGGGGGCGATCTCGCTGATCCATCCGGCCCCGTAGGGGTCCGAATTGAGCAGCTCCGGGGCGTCTGCCAGCGCAGTGTTCACGGCCACCACCTCACCGCTCACCGGGGCGTAGATCTCCGACACGGACTTGGTCGACTCGACCTCCCCGATCAGCCCGCCGGGCTCGACCGTCGCGCCCGGGTCCGGCAGATCCACGAAGACCACGTCGCCGAGTGCGTCCTGGGCGTAGTCGGTGATCCCCACCCGGATGCGGTCGCCGGTCGCCCGGGCCCATTCGTGGTCACTCGAATAGCGCAGATCGTCAGGCACGTTCATGGCGCCCGACCCTACCCGACCCGCGCCGGGGCCGCCGTCCCGGTCACGGTGCCGTCGGGGGCCGCCGGCGGCACCCCGACGTCAGTGGAGCAGGTGCTCGAGCCGGGTGGTGTACTCGGCCACCCGCGCCTCCGCCCGGGACGCGCTGGGTGCCTCCGCCCATACGTGGGTCAGCGGCTCCTCCGGGTCCGGGAGCACGAGGGCCCACCCGTCGTCCTCCAGGACCTTGACCCCGTCGACGAGCACGAGTTCGCGCCCCTGGGACCGCTCCACCAGGGTCCGCATGAGCATCCCCTTCTGGTCCCACGGCGTGTGGACCGACTGGTGGGCGATGCGCACCGGCGGCATGGCACCCACCAGCTCGGACAGGGTCCGCCCGCTGGCGGTCAGCAGCGCCACCAGGTTCACCAGGGTGGCGGCGCCGTCGAAGGCGGGCAGGAACGACGGGAAGATGAAGCCTCCCGACTGGCTGGCCGCCAGGGTGACCTTCTCCGAGCGGGCGACGTCCATGAGGTGGGAGGCCGACAGCT